>JBAVWM010000149.1:0-5261 GCA_049697815.1 Methanoregula sp.
CAGCAGCACCTTCATGGACTATCTCGGCCGGCACCATGCCCTTATTGAAAAAGTATGCCGGGTACTGAAAATCCCGTGACGGTTGCCCGAATCTGCAGATCTCCCGTTCAGTCAAACGACCGGGCACAACCGCTTGCAACCGCCGCGGCACTCACCGCCCGGGCAACCGCCTTAACAACGCCCCGGTCAAGGACCGGTGGGAGAAGCCGGTTCTTCTGCGGGTGAGCGACATAATCGGCGAGGGCGTGGGCTGCAGCGACCTTCATCTCGTCCGAGATACGGGTGGCGAAAACATCGAGAGCTCCCCGGAAGATGCCCGGGAATGCGAGCGCGTAGTTGATCTGGTTGGGGTATTCCCCCCGCCCTGTCCCGACAACAGCAGCCCCGGCCATGCGGGCATCGTGGGGCAGGATCTCCGGTACCGGGTTAGCAAGTGCGAAGATTACCGGGTCCTTATTCATAGATCGGACCATTGCAGGGGTGATGATCGCAGGCACGGACACCCCGATACAGACATCGGCGCCTTTCATGGCATCTTCGAGCGTGCCAGTCCTTCCCTCGTGATTGGTCTCATCCGCGATGATAAACTTGTACTTGTTTGTGTACAGCCCTTCACGGTGGCGATGGATAATTCCCTTCGAGTCGCAGACTATGATGTCGTTCACACTGCTGCAGAGGTTCGGATCATATCCGATACAGCGGAGTATCCGGGTGATGGCATATCCCGCAGCCCCTGCCCCGCTTATAACAATATTGAGTTCTTCGAACCGTTTGCCGGTCACCCGGCAGGCATTGATCAGGGCAGCGAGCACCACAACAGCAGTCCCATGCTGATCGTCATGCATCACCGGAATACCGATCCCTTGTAATGCCTCCTCGAGTTCGAAACATCTGGGAGCTGCAATGTCCTCGAGTGCAATACCGCCAAAGACCGGGGCGATGTTTTTCACTTCATCCACAAATTCCGTATGATAACTCTCAAAACAGATGGGGAATGCGTCTATACCCGCGAGCTTCTTGAAGAGCAGGGCTTTTCCCTCCATAACGGGGATTGCTGCATATCCCCCGACGTTCCCGAGTGAGAGTACCCGCGATCCATCCGTGATGATGGCAATGGTGTTGGCCTTGAGCGTGTATTTATAAGCGAGATTTTTGTCTTTGGCGATCTCTCTGCAGACCGCAGCAACCCCGGGGGTGTATGCAAGGGAGAGATCGTGGCGGTTCGCGAGGGGGACCTTGGAATAGACCTCAATCTTTCCGTGGTATTTTTCATGGAGTTCGATGGATTCCGTTAAGATATCCCTCTTTTTCCCGCTCATGGCACTCACGCTGGCAAATAATTCAATGAATGCGATGGCAGTACATCAATGTTGTTGTAAAAGAGGGTTCAACCGAACGTTGTATCGATCCATGCGGAGATCTCGTCCCTTACCTTCCGGTACCCGTCAAGGACTTCTTCTTCGGTCCCGGGTGTCAGGTGGGGATCGGAGAATCCATGGTGGATCGTCTTCCTGGCGCCGGAAACCATCGGACAGACCGCATGGGCATTATCGCACAGGGTTATGGCAAGATCAAATGGTGTCCCCTCAAATTCTGCGAGGGTTTTTGAACAGTGATCCGAGATATCGATCCCGACCTCCTGCATCACTGCTATCGCCCGGGTGCTCACTTTTGACTGGTGCGTACCCGCAGAGAATACATCGTACCGGTCCCCGAATTTTGCCCGGAGCAGCCCCTCGGCCATCTGGGAGCGGGCGGCATTGGCCGTGCAGATAAAGAGAACCCTCTTTTTTTCCATCACTTGCCCTCACCGCACGATGATGTTTCCTCCTGTGTACCGCAACAGCTGCCGTCCTCCCCGCCACAACTGCATTCCGTATCCATATCCTTACCCCGCAGAGCTGCTCCGATCATTGCCCAAGCGCAGCCAACACCGCTCTGCACTTCGATTGCCTGGACAGGGCAGTTGAGGGCGCAGGCCCCGCACTCCATGCATGAGGCCGGCTGTGCAAGCTCTGCATGATCCTGTCCTTCAGCAAACACTGCATGGGGACAGACCTGCGTGCAGCGTTTGCAGTTGATACACCGGTCGGGAAAATATTTCAGGCTGGTCTCTGTGTAACTGTCAAGCATTATATCACCCCAAAAAGTCGGCTGATACCAAGTATTATTCCGATGATCACACCAATCCCCGCCATGAGCGCCACCACGGGTACGTAGCGGAAGATCTCCTTTTTCACGCCAGTCCTCGATGTGAAGGTGGTGCAGCCGGTAAAGTTCAGGGTAAAGTACGCAATCACCGCAGGCATGATGAGGAGTGCAGTTGCTGCTCCCGCCGCATTCGCCCATCCCGGCAGGGCGGGATTTGTGCCGAACAATACTGCAAAGGGGATCGCGATGATGAATCCCAGTATCAGCCCTTTGGTGGAGAAGTCCTGCGTCGGTATATACGGGAGCAGCGCGGGGAAGAGCACAGTCCCGGCAAGAACCGCGGATACTGCCGCAAGTGCAGCAACGGGGCCGGCAAGGAACCAGAGGAGGGCTGCAACGATCACCATCGGCAGGGCCGTGTGGACAAATTCCACCGGAGTCAGGACAAGCCGGTCTTTCAGCGGGAACTCCACTCGCCGCATAGCCGGTGTTGCTTTGTGCATTTTGAGGTACTCCGGCAGATCGTTTACCCGGACCGGGCCGTACTCGACGAGGAATTTCGACCTCCGCATTACCTCCGGCCATGAGATACCCGGCGCTCCCAGCTGGGGTACGATAATCTTCCGGTGACGGACAATCCCGGGGAGACCAGTACATCCTATCTTTCGTACCAGTTCCTCAGTCCCGAAAGTCCCTTTTCCGGCAGCACACCAGACATTGATCCCTTTGGTGTCCAGCACGAGAATCCATGCATCTAAGCCCCCAAGGGCGGATCGCAGGCCATCAAAACTGAGCGTATAATTTGCAGAGGCAAAGACCGGGGAGTCCGGAGTCGGGTTCCCAAGACGGTAGAGGCCAGGCTCTACCCGGTGACTCTCCCGCTTCCAGCCCCAGCGGGCGAGGAAATGGTCGAGCCGGTTGGCAAATGTGATAGTACTGTCTGCCGTACGAATTTCAGATACCGGTGGATTATCTGTCAGACAGTTACATGACCGTGTCTGCGGATCCGGGGTGCACGAGCAAGATGATCCGGCATTTTCTTTTTTATCCATATCCGCCCTCATTTTTTCTCTGGTTCCTGCATCAGCGGGCCGAGAATATCTTTTACCATTCCGCTCAGATTCTCGACTTTCATGAGCGCGAGGCAGCACACATCTCCGCCACGACTCCAGCTGATCAGGGCGAGTTTATCTCCGGTTTTAATGCCGGTCATTTCCCGAACATCCTTGGGGAGCACCATCTGTCCCCGTTCATCAATGCTCAGGACACTCTCGACCCGGCATCCGGATCCCGGAGTACACCCGAACATTTCGCCGGACGGATTGCACCCTGCGTTGTTATTTTTTTTAGTCATACCTGTTCCGGATTATTGTAAGGATTCTCAATATTTATACTTTTCAGAAAAATCAGAAAAATCAAATTTCAATTTTTCAGATTATAGACCGCGCCCTGTCCACATTCCTGGTACCTCAGGAATACCGTAATCGCTTTTTCCCCACGGAACAATACTACTCCGGGTATGGCGGCTTTCAAATGTGACCGGTGCGGGAAATGCTGCGTGAGTCTTGGTCCCCACATTATACTAGAACGCCAGCTGAACGACCGGGATTATTACTGCCGCAGTATGATCGATAACGCGATATTCCTTGCCCAGGTGGATCCGATGTACCGTGAAGAGATTGCCGATGAGTTTGAAACAGGGGATGCCCCCGATCCCGTCCTTGGGAAAAAAACCTGTCGGTTCGTGCGGGAGAACCCTGAGGGAGAGGGGACGGTCTGTGCGATTTATGCAACGCGGCCAAAGGTCTGCCGGGATTTCCGCTGTTACCGAATGTTCATCCGAACCCGCGAAGGGACAATCTGCGGGAGGGTGATAGGGAAAAATACCATCAGCACGGAGGATACCGCTCTTAAAAAGCTCTGGAATGAACATGTGGCGTCAATCCCGTACGGGGATTTTGCAGCATGGACAAAAAATGTTGCAACGGTCCTTGCAGAACACGGTTATTGCGCAGATACTGTTGAATAAAAAAGTCAGAGTGCTTTTTTCATCTGCACAACGCAGGCTTTCAGGTCCCGCTCCATTTTGTCCGGATTGCCACGATTCTTACCGACAATATCAACGATGGCGCTGCCGACAATAACTCCATCGGCCCCTGCTTCTGCACAGATCTTCGCATGTCCTGGTGTCGATATGCCGAATCCGAGTGCAAGAGGGATGCCGGTATGTTTTTTCACCCTCTGCAGAAGATCAATTGCACCGGATGAAACCGTGTCACGCACACCGGTGACCCCAAGGACTGCGACAAGGTAGAGATACCCGTGTGCCCTGGCGACGATCTTTTTAATCCGTTCATCAGACGTGGTCTGGGTGATCAGGAAAATCGGATCGATCCCGTACCGGATGGCGGTCTTATATACGTCATCGGACTCCTCGACAGGCATATCCGCAATAAGGATGCCGTCCACCCCCGTTTCGCGCGCTTCTTTGTAGAACCGGTTTATTCCCCGGTGATAGACCATGTTATAATACACCAGAAAGACGATTGGAACCTTGGTTTTTTTCCGAACTTCGCGGACAATTTCAAAGACCGTGTCTACGGTTGTGCCCGCAGCGAGCGACCGCTCGTCCGCCTTCTGGATGGTCGGACCATCAGCAACCGGGTCGGAGAATGGGACGCCCAGTTCAAGGATATCAGTACCCCCGTCAATGAGCGCCAGGGCTGCCCGGATGCAGGTCTCCTTGTCCGGGTCCCCCGCCACTATAAAGCCGATGAATGCAGGTTTTTTCAGTTGGTTGAATACTGCTTCAATCCGTCCCATCATACTCTCCCCTGAATTGCTGCCACTTCCGCAACATCCTTGTCGCCACGCCCGGAGAGGTTGATGACGATACTATCATGCCGGTCAAACCGGCCAGCGTTCTTCATGACCCATGCTACGGCATGAGCAGATTCAAGCGCCGGAATGATCCCCTCTTTCTGGGAAAGGAACCTGAAGGCATCGAGAACATCCGGGTCGTTCACTGCTGTATACGTGACCCTTCCGCGGTCCTTCAGCATCGAATGTTCGGGCCCCACTCCCGGGTAATCGAGACCTGCGGAAATGCT
>JBAVWM010000150.1:0-1953 GCA_049697815.1 Methanoregula sp.
CCGTGGAGTCCCCCTCCCATTCACCCCAAGCCAGGGAACCCCCGCCACTTGCCTTACGGGATACTGCATTTCCCGACAAATCATACAGGGGGATCTCTTCGCCCGGTTCGGTGCTGGCAGATCTCCCGTCGAAATACCGGAACGATGAAACTACCTTTTCAAAATCCTCTTTCTCGAACCGGTTGCTGTCACGCGCTGTGAATACCAGCACGCTTGCATACCCGCGTTCGTTCGCACTGGTCTTGCGTACGATGTAGGACACATTGGTCTTACCCCCCGATGTTGATTCAAACCTGTCGTAGGTGATATCATGGATCGTCATGGTGGTCTCTGTGGGCGCAGGGGACCATTGTCGGAACTGGTCGCGGTATGCCTGGTCCTGGCTTTTGGTGAGGCTATAGGAATAGATAGAGAACACATTATCTGCAACAAGGTCAGTCCGGTAGTCAGGAGTATCCGATCGCATCAGCTGACAGGTTGAGACATTCCACTCAATGGGGATCTGCAGGGAGAAGAGGAGTCCGGAGTCCTTGATGTCCTTTGTCCGGGAGATATAACGAATAACCGTAACAACCGGCTGCGGAACAGTCGTTATGGCTGCCGTCACCGCTTTGGCGGGGGAAGGAGAGGGTACCGGCACCGCTGTGCTTACCGGGCCGGGTCCTGACGACTGCATGCATCCGGCAAAGAGAATCCCAAAAACCATAATGAACAGCAGGGGGATTGCATGAAATTTCATAGAGGGAATTTTATCAGGAGAGTTAAAATATTCTTTTGGTTCGTCACTCCACGAAGGATAAAATCAGGTGCCGGATGAGAGAAAAGTCAACCGGCAGAGATATGCAACATCAGGATTAACACCCCTTCCCGTTACTTACTGACCTTGGCATTGTGACGGGGCATCACAAAAAATGCTATTACCGGGAAGGAAATCCCTGGGCGTTTTCAGATATGACGCCTTTCAGCCACGGCAGCCGCCGCTTGAGGAACTGCTGCTGCTTGAGGAACCCCCGCCCGACGATCCCGAAGAATGGGTACCGCTGGAAGATTTCATATTTCCCGCTTCTCCTATAGGTTGAGCGATCAATGGTATCTCTTCACCCGGCATGGTGCTGATATCATCTTTCCCGTAATACCGGAACGAGGCCACAATCCTGTCGTAATCCTCTTTTTCAAACTGGTTGCTGGTATTTGCACTGAACGCCAGCACGCTGAGGTACCCGCGTTCGTTCGTACTGACTCTCCGTGCAATATAGGTGACATTGGTCGTGCCGTTTGCCGTTGATTCGAACCGGTCGAAGGTGATGCCATTGATCGTCACGGTGGTCTCGTTTGGTGCGGGAGATTCTCTCTGGCAGTCATCGCGATAATTCTGGTCCCGGCTCTGGTAATTGATATAGGTATGAATATAGAACGTATTATTTCCGACAAGGTCTGTCTGGTACATAGAGCCTATAAAATTTTCAGGATTGGCAAGACGGTGGGTTGAAACGTTCCAGTCCGCCGGGACCTGCAATGAAAACAGGCGTTCGGAATCCTTTACATCCTTGAGCAGGGGGATCTGATGAATAATAGTAACAACCTGCTGGGGAGCGCTCGTTACTGCGGCCGTGGGGGCTGCCGTTTTAATTGCCGTCGGGGCAGGCGTTGCAGGTTCGGCAGGGGGCGCGGAGGTTGCCGGGACAACCGTGGTAACCGGGCCGGTTCCCGGTACCTGGGTACAGCCAGCTACCAATATACACGCCATCACAGCCAGAAAGAGAAAAATCCCTGAATATCGCATGAACATTTTTTCTTTGATAAGGACATTAGGCTTTTGCCCGCGGCAAAGATCACGGCTCAGGGCGGTACAGCCGACAGGCGAATGAAATGGCCTGCTCATACCGGCGAGTACGCGCGCAATTCATCACAGGACCAGCCGCATTGACCGTTTCTCGGAGCGGGGTCTTGCGG
>JBAVWM010000151.1:0-1800 GCA_049697815.1 Methanoregula sp.
TCTGGTTCACGGTCTATAATCCGTGGGATCATGGATGAGAGAGAACATCGGATACCTGACGTACAGGGCTATGAATCGCGGTACCATGTTCATGAAAAAAGACTATCCCCTTGGATGACCCCGAAAAACCTGTTTCCATGAGGAACGCGGGCGTGTATTTCAAGCAGACACTTAAAAAAAAGGTACATCAAAAATCCTTCACCGGTTCCTTCCCCGAAGCTGCTCCGAAGAAAGTATGGAAGGGCGGTCTTATCAGGCCTGCATTTTTTCGTGTTTGCAGGCCGTGAAATTACACAACCTTCAGAAATTCTCCGGATAGTAATTTCACAGCGGGCCCGTAAGCGTGGGCAGGAACCACCCGGCAATGGATGCCGCTACCCATATGACAACCGCAATGATCAGGGATTTAACCCAGCCGATTGAATACAGGCTCTGCAATACCAGCAGCCACACGATTCCTGCAATGAATGCGGCTATCAGGCCATTACCTAACAAATAATAGACGATCGTATACACTATCGTGCCGATAAGGGCAGCGATGAGAGCCGTTTTTATATCTTCCTTTTCGCCAAAAAACTTTGTAATAACGTAAATGATTATCGTTGAAATGACAAGCGCGATAACGAACCACAACAGAGTCGAAACAATCGATACCATAGTGCATCGCTTGTCTTTGAATAGTATAAATCTTATCGTCCGGGTATTGATTGAAAATGGTAAGTCCATGCGAAGCGGTGCTTCCGTACCTCCGGCCTGAGGGCGGGATCCCCCCTCTCCATGATGGTGGGGGCGGACACCGGTAACCGCTGATCCAATCCGGGTTTACCGGATGCATCAACCAGATTTTTTAAAAAGGAACGGGTGATTTCGCACCCTGCTTTCCACAATCCGTTACCGCAAAATTCGTGGTCCTTGTTTTTTATGAAGACGCGGGAGGCTTCTCAGTCCGAAGAGGCCGGAGTTCCCGGACTACCAGGTAGACCAGGTCTGCAAAATACCCGAACATGGGCAGGATCGCAAGGATGGCCCAGACCGGTGCAAGCATCTTCTGCTCTTTTGCATCCCGGTAGATGAGGAATGCGACGAGCAGCTGTACAAGCCAGATGACAATCATCAGGAAAGGTCCTGCGATTGAGTGTGTATACATCATAAAGGGAGGCATTGTACGCTCTACGTTACATCATGATTTAGACTTTCAGATACTGACAGCTGGTGCCCGGGTGTGCGGGAGGCAGGGGGTGGGGGATCGCTTACGATCGTGAATACACCGCCCTATACCCCCTGACCCCTTCCTGCTTTTTTTCCACAATACGCCGTTGTAAAACCTCACGATTTTTCTTGCAGTTCCGGATCAATGGAGGGGGGATAGGCGGGGTTGCCCTGATCGAAATGTACCCATGCGACCCCCTTTTGCTATGCTGACCCTCCTCCCCACAACACACCGTCGTAAAAAAACCCGTTTTCCTGTAGAAGTCCGGATCGCGACAGAGGGGGTCGCATGGGTACAAATCATTTTACGCATTGGTTTTCGTGTCGCTAGTCCTGGCAACCTGCAAGCCGTTCCGGGTACTATTGCTGACGTGAAATGCGCGAAACGGTGTGATGTTCCTTCAGGAAAAATGGCAGTGGTTTTAGGACGCCCCGCAATCGAAATGTACCCGCCCGACCCCCTCCATATGGCGGATGGAGGCTCCATTATCTGCATCAGGGTATCAGGAAAACAGCCCTTCCTTTCACTTGACCCATGCTGCACCCCCACCGGCCCTGAGTTTCGCCTTTTAATAAAGAATAATAATGTTT
>JBAVWM010000152.1:0-17133 GCA_049697815.1 Methanoregula sp.
TCCGGTCCTGCTCATGGGTAATGACCCCGTCAGGTTCGGCAGGTTTCACCCCAAGGATCCCCAGTACATCCCGGGAACTCTGCAGGGGAATAAACCTCAGCCGGGACCCGTGGAGCGTATCGGTATCGTACCCGGCAACTGCCGCGTGCCGGAACGCCCACGTGGCAACCGCGATATCATCGGCATCGAGCACAAGTCCCGGCACGCCCGGAACTACCACCAGCCGGTCATCCTCTGGCACGAGGAATGTACTGTCCCATGTAAAAATCTCCCGGATGTGTTTTGAGACCGCAGCAAAGATCGAGCCGGCATCAACGGCAACAGCAAGGTCCTGCGAGAGCGCATACAGGGTGCCGGTCTCTTTCTCGCGGATCTGTGCTGCATCGGCGTACTCGCGTGCCCGCGCTACCAGCAGGCTGACCAGCGACCCGACAATGATCATCCCGGCAAAGGTGATCAGGTATTCCGTATCGGTGACCCGGAAGTTCAGGTAGGGCGGGATGAAGAAGAAATCGAATGCAAGGACCCCGATGACCGCGGTGAAGATGGCGGGACGCAACCCCCTCCTCCACGCAATGACCACGACCCCCAGCAGGTAGAGCATGGCGAGATTTGTCGGAGAAATGAACGAATGGATCAGCCACCCGATGATGGTGATGATGACAATAAGGACAAAACTCGCCACATAGTCCTGCGGGAGTGTCATGGGAAAGAGGGGCTCCATGGCTACAGGTTTTTCCTGCATTTTTTCTTCGCTGCTGATGACATACACATCGATGGTGCCGCTGTTGTGGATAAGCTGGTCCACAACAGACCCAAAAACGAACTCCTGCCAGCGCGGACGCAGGGTCTTACCGATAATAATTCTCGTGGCATTGTGCCTGCGGGCATAATCTATCGCAGTATTAGCCACATTGAGGCCGAAGACGGTGGCCGTGGTGGCACCCAGCTTTTCTGCAAGCTGGAGTGTCCGTGATACCTGGTCTTTTGCCTCCTTTGAGAGTCGGTGGTGGGAGGGGGTCTCGACGTAGAGAGCGCTCCAGGGGGCGTTCATCCGGTCTGCCTGCCGCCGGGCCGTGCGTACCAGCCGTTCGGAGAGCGGGCCGGGGCCTATGCAGACCAGCAGGCTCTCCCCGGCAGCCCACGGGCCCGGAATGGCGCGGGTCTGCATGTACGCGAGCATCTGGTCGTCGACCCGTTCCGCGGCCCGGCGGAGGGCGAGTTCCCGCAGGGCATACAGGTTGCCCTCGTTGAAGAACTGCTCGATGGCCCGGGCTGCCATGTCGGGAACGTAGACCTTTCCTTCCCTCAGCCTCTGGAGGAGTTCGGGCGGCGCCAGGTCGACCAGTTCGATCTCGGCCGCCTCGTCGATGACCCGGTCGGGAATTTTCTCCGATACAATGACACCGGTGATCTGGGCAACGACGTCGTTGAGGCTCTCGATATGCTGGACATTCAGCGTAGTATAGACATCGATACCGGAATCGAGCAGTTCCTCGACATCCTGGTACCGTTTCACGTGGCGTGAACCCGGCGCATTGGTGTGGGCCAGTTCATCGACCAGGACGAGTTGCGGGCGGGCCGCGAGGACCGTGTCGAGGTCCATCTCCGGGAGGGTCACGTTCCGGTACTCGATCATCTTCCGGGGGATGACCGCAATTCCTTCCACCAGTGCTTCCGTCTCGGGCCTGCCGTGCGTCTCAACGTACCCGACCCGAACGTCAACACCCTCATGCTTCCTGAGGTGGGCGGCCTGGAGCATCTCGTAGGTCTTTCCTACGCCGGCAATGTAGCCAAGGAAGATCTTGAGTTTGCCCCGGTGCTTCTGACGCTCCTCGTCCTGGACACGGGCGAGCAGGGTATCGGGGTCCGGGCGGGATTCAGTACTGGCGACCATAAAATTAATTACCCTCCTATCAGCACGAGCAGCATATCAATGATCTTCATTCCGATAAACGGGGCGATAAGCCCACCGATCCCATAGATGACGATATTGTTCCTGAGCGCTTCTTCTGCGGTCATCGGGCGGTAGGTGACGCCATGGAGGGCAAGGGGGATGAGCGCGACGATGATGAGGGCATTGAAGATCACGGCAGACAGGATCGCGTTATGGAGGCCGAGGATGTTGAGGGCTGCAAGGGCCGGGTAAGTGGTGACGAATGCCGCCGGGATGATGGCGAAATACTTGGCAAGGTCGTTTGCAATGGAGAAGGTGGTGAGGGCCCACCGGGTCATCAGGAGCTGTTTTCCTATCTCTACGATCTCGATCAGTTTCGTGGGGTTGGAATCAAGGTCGATCATGTTCGCCGCTTCGCGGGCGGGCTGGGTACCGGTGTTCATGGCTACCGCGACATCGGCCTGGGCAAGCGCCGGCGCATCATTGGTTCCGTCACCGGTCATAGCCACCATCCTCCCGCCGGCCTGGTATTCGCGGATCAGCCGCAGCTTGCTCTCCGGTGTTGCTTCGGCAAGGAAATCGTCCACGCCGGCTTCCGCAGCTATGGTCGCTGCCGTAAGCCGGTTATCCCCGGTGATCATGACGGTTTTGATCCCCATTCTGCGCAGCTGGGAAAACCGTTCCTTGATCCCGCCTTTCACGATATCTTTTAAGTGCACAACGCCAAGGGCGCTACCATTTTTCGTTACAATGAGTGGCGTACCGCCGGCTCCTGCGATGGCATCCACCTCCTTTTCAAGGTTATCCGACACCAGGTTCCCCTGTTCCCCGATAGCGCGGAACATGACATCCGATGCACCTTTCCGGATATGAAGCTCTCCCTGGTCAACACCGCTCATCCGGGTCTGGCCGGAGAAAGGGATGAACTGCATCCCGGCTTCCGTCCCGGATGCTCCCACCACCCTGCCCCGGAGCCCGTACTTCTCTTTCGCCAGCACAACAATGCTGCGACCTTCGGGAGTCTCATCGGCAAGGGATGCCAGCTGGGCCGTTTCCGCAAGTTCCATGATATCGGTCCCGTCGACCGGGATCAGTTCAACGGCCTGCCGGTTCCCCAGCGTTATCGTGCCGGTCTTGTCGAGCAGGAGAACATCGACATCACCTGCCGCCTCGATGGCCCTGCCGGAGGTGGTGATGACATTGCGCTGGATGAGACGGTCCATGCCGGCAATGCCGATCGCGCTGAGCAGCCCCCCGATAGTTGTCGGGGCAAGGCAGACCAGCAGCGCGATAAGGACCGTAACGGTGACCGCAGTCCCGGTCCCGGCAGACTGCACGCTGTACACCGAGAATGCCCAGAGGGACCCGCAAACAACGATAAAGATGGCAGTCAGGCCGATAAGGAGGATGTTGAGCGCGATCTCGTTCGGGGTCTTCTGCCGCTTTGCCCCTTCGATGAGGCTGATCATGTGGTCGAGGAACCCCTCGCCGGGGTTAGCACTCGCCCGGACAATGAGCCAGTCAGAAAGGACAACGGTCCCGCCCGTGACCGCACTCCGGTCGCCTCCCGATTCGCGGATGACCGGTGCACTCTCGCCCGTGATCGCGCTCTCGTTTACCGATGCAATGCCTTCGACCACTTCCCCGTCGACCGGGATGGTGTCCCCGGCTGTAACATAGAAAAGGTCCGACCTGCGGAGCGTGGACGAGGATACGACCTCATAATCCATTTCAACGGGCACCCGGCCTTTCACGAGAGTAAAGGAATCCCCGAGTTTTTTTGCCAGGGTGTCCTGCCGCATCTTCCGGAGCGATTCTGCCTGCGCCTTGCCCCGTCCCTCGGCAAGCGCCTCGGCAAAGTTGGCAAAGAGAACGGTAAACCAGAGCCATACGGCAATTGCCCCAATGAACCCGGCCGGCGCCTCGCCATGCCCCGTGAGGGCCTGGAGCCACAGGAGCGTGGTAATGGCACTGCCGACCTCAACAACGAACATGACCGGGTTTCGTATCATGAGACGCGGGTCGAGTTTCCCGACCGCGTCTACAACCGCTCTGCTGTAGAGCCTGGTGGGCAGAGCCTGCGGGCCTGAGGTATCCCTGCGTTCAGCCATGGAGCATACCTCCGCCGGTCTGGATAAGGTATTCGACAATGGGCCCGAGCGAAAGTGCAGGAAGGAAACTGAGCGCCCCTATGATCAGGATCACAAAGACCAACCAGATAATGAAGAGGGGGCGGTGGCCGGCAAGGGTCCCATTGCTGACCGGCACGATCTTCTTGGTGACGAGGGACCCGGCCAGCGCGAGCGTGGCAATGGCGACACCGAACCGCCCGATGAACATCGCAATTGCTGTGGCCAGGTTGTAGAACAAGCTATTGGCAGAAAGGCCTGCAAAGGCGCTGCCGTTATTCTGTGCCGGCGAGGTGAAGGCATACAGGACCTCGGAGAAGCCGTGCGGGCCCGGGTTGAGTACTCCCGCTTTTCCCGGGTCGGTCAGCACGGCGACGGACGTCAGGATGAGGATGACAAAGATAGGGATCAGGATGATGATGGTTGCTAGCTGCATCTCGGCAGGCTCGATCTTCTTGCCAAGGTATTCCGGTGTCCGGCCCACCATCAGCCCGGCGATGAACATAGCGATGATGACAAAGACGATCATCCCGTACAGTCCCGAGCCGACACCCCCGTACACCACTTCGCCGGCCTGCATCAGGAACAGCTGGGCAAATCCCCCGAGCGGCATGAACGAGTCGTGCATGGCATTGACCGCCCCGCAGGATGTGGCCGTCGTGACAACCGAGAAGAGCACCGAGGGGACAATACCGAACCGCACCTCTTTTCCTTCCATATTGCCGCCCGGCTGGGCGTGCAGGGGGTCCTGGTCGATCCCGAGCGGGACGAACGCCGGATTGCCGCCAAGCTCCGACCAGATGGCGAGACCCAGGAGCGGGAGGAAGATCGCGGTCATGGCGAACAGGAGGGCAACCCCTTTCCTGCCGGACCCGACCATCTTCCCGAACGTATAGCAGAGCGAGATGGGGATGATGAGAATGGCCAAGGTCTCGACAAAGTTGGCAACGGGCGAGGGGTTCTCAAACGGGTGGGCAGAGTTTGCATTGAAAAAACCCCCGCCGTTCGTGCCGAGGAGCTTGATCGCGGCCTGCGATGCGGCCGGTCCCAGGGGGAGGGTCTGGGAAGTTACCAGCATGCCGGTACTGTCCTTCACCGGATCGAGCAGGGAGACTGTTACCGGTCCGGAAAAGGTCTGCACAGTTCCCTGTGAGACAAGGACCAGCGCTATGACAAGACTGATCGGAAGGAGGATCAGGATACTCCTGATAAGGAGCACCCAGAAATTCCCGATCGTGGCTGCCGACTTCCGGGAAAAACTGTAAATAAGTGCGACCAGGATTGCCATGCCCGCGGCGGCCGAGATGAAATTCTGGACGGCAAGGCCGGCCATCTGGGTGAAATAACTCATCGTTGTTTCCGGTACATAGGCCTGCCAGTTGGTGTTGGTGACAAAACTGACCGCAGTATTCAGAGCGAGGTCCCATGGCACAGCCCCGATGCCAAGCGGATTTGCCGGAAGGAGTCCCTGGCACTCCTGCAGAAAAAAGACCGCAAGGATGCAGACAAGGGAAAAGACCATGAAGGCAACAGCAAATTCCTTCCAGTCCATCTCGTCTTCTGCCCCTGACCCCGACGCGGCGAGGAGCCAGCGTTCCGCAGGAATGAGGAGAGGCGAGAGGAGGGTCCGCTCTCCCATGTAGACACGGGCCATAAATCCCCCGACCGGTTTCGTGAGGAGCATCAGGAGCGCGATGAAGAGGAGGATCTGGGCCCAGTCTGCAATCTTCATGCCAAATACCGGCGGTTCCTGGTAGTCTGCAGCAAGGGCCGGTGACGATGAGGGAGTGACGGTGATTCGGCCTGCACCGAGGGCGTCGAGCGCGAGATTGAGCCTGAGCACGTTCACGCGGGGCTCGCCAAAGATCCAGAACTGGCGGAGTTCGACCTCCTGTTCAACCAGTCCTGAAACGACCTGTTCGCTCAGGTTCCGCTCGCGGGCTATGCGGGGGGCCTGGTAGAAGGCGGAAGCGACACTGATATCCGGGTCAAGGCCGCTTGCCGAGCTCGTGACGAGATCAACCGGGACCGGTTGCGTATTCCCCGGGTCCGCAGCACGGAGGGCCGCGACCCGGGCTCCCACGGCATTTATGAGTGCGGGATTCGCCGGCCCGAGATTCGACCCGGACGAGGCAGCGGCATTATATGGAACGGGCGAGGTTGCTGAAGGACGGCCCCAGAAATAGCCCGGTGACGTGAATGGCTGGCCTACCAGTTCAGAACCGACGACTGTCCCGTCCTGCCGGATCAGGCTCCCCCCCGCCTGGGCCGGGAAGATGAGCTGGGCGATACCGGTGACAAACAGCGGATAAGCAATACCGAGCAGGATCGTGAGCAGGAAAAAGAGCACAACGGCTGGCCGGATCTGTTTTTTTATCAGGACCTGGATCGGATCGGAAGCCATAAGCAGACAGCCTCTCCTGTGATATGCTGCCGGTCATGCCGTAACCGGGTTCACTGTACCAGCGTGCTGGTTGCCGGTATTTAATCCCATTGAGATCCTCGCTAGGGTAAAAGGGGGAAAACCCGGACGGACGGCCATCATTTACCGCCGGTGACGGGAAAAGAGGTGGAAGAAGACTTCCATGTTTCTGTTTTTAAAAGAGAAGATCGCGCGGAATTAGGGTGGGCGGGGGAGATGGATATACCAAGAAGCACCGGCTGGCATGCGAAATAATTGAAAAAAGAGCGGCAGGGGAATGTTCCTGCCGGCCTCACGGCACAAGCCCCGCGAGCGTCGTCCGACATCCTGGATAGTCAGAATTTGTGGATTTTATGAGGGCCGGCTGACAGGAAGCGGGGGTGGCTGAATGATGGGGAGTTGTCCAGCAGTACCTGGATCAGGTTCCTGCCGAGATCCGCGAATCCGTCATGGAACTTGACACGCCGCAGAAATGGGCGATCTATATCGCGCTTACGGTTGACGGGGAGAAATATTTTAATGAGCTGAAAAAGCAATTTGGCGCCAACCCGAATACCATTGATAAAAATCTCAAATCGCTTGTCACCGGCGGTCTGGTTGTAAAAAAGGTGAGACAACCGGGAGATATAGGCAATTCCAATAAGACCTATTATGCCTCAACCCGACTTGGCGAAAAACTGCTGGCCGGTTTATACAAGGTTATCCTGCCCCCGCTGGCAACGCATCCGGCCGCCGCTCCTGCGACCCGCTCCCGCAGCCGTGCCACCCGTGTTGAAGAATCCTGAGGGATCGCTCTTTTTTCGTGTTCCTTCTTCTCGCCGGCTGCTTCGCCACAGCTCCCGCCAGCCGCGCCTATGCATGAGGGGGAGACCCCCCCTACCCCCATCCCTCAGCCTGCTTCGGCTCGGCCCACTAACCACCCCACAACCCCCTCCGCTGTCGGTAACCCACACCAGATACAAGTGTCAGACTGGGGGGGTACCCCCTACCACCCCCCCATGCAGGTGGGGGGGTCGGCCCCCTCCGGAAATTTTTTGGCACGGGGGGGTAGTACCCCCACCCCCCTACCCAAACCTGGGAACCGGTACGGAAATTGTTAAACATTGTCCGCCCCTTCGAGCGGGCGTCCGGCGGAGAGCCGGTACAATCAGGGACTCAATAATGAGTTACGGGCGGTTTTTCCGGTCAATGGGAAGGGGGGAGGTACCCCCACTACTCCCATGCGGGTTGGGGGGTAGCCCCCCTCCGGAAAATTTTTGGCAGGGGGGGTGGGGGGTACCACCCCCCCCAGGTCCGGAGGGGGTACCTATCCCCACTCGTCCTCTTCCAAAAGAGGCGGGTACCCCCCCTTCG
This sequence comes from Methanoregula sp., assembly GCA_049697815.1. Classification (GTDB taxonomy): domain Archaea; phylum Halobacteriota; class Methanomicrobia; order Methanomicrobiales; family Methanospirillaceae; genus Methanoregula. Next base: position 7,802 of record JBAVWM010000152.1, read on the forward strand.
GGAGCGCCATGCCCGGTCCAGGTATCAGGCAGCCCGCACGCAGCGGTATCTGAAAAAAATATCTCAGCAGAGCAGAAAAGAAAAAGCGGTGTTCGGGGATCGCGTGCACGAAAAGGAGGCGTTATCCTAACCCGCTCACATACATCCGGGTTGCCGTATCAAAGCATTTCATTGCTTCGGGGACCATTCCCAGTTTTACCAGGGTCTCTCCCTTGTCATACAATACATCGGCATCGTCAGGGACGATTTCCAGGGCGCGGTCGTACGCAGCAACCGCTTTCTCGTACTTCCCCTGGCTGTCAAGGAGATTCCCGTTTTCCACAAACTCGCGTTCCTGTTTTAAGTCTTCCATATCCATGGTGTTTCCCTCCTTTGTCACATCCTGTGACCGAACCTTACTCTTTCTATCAGCCTTTAATTATTTGCAAACCGGGATTGCCGAACAGAATCGTTATGCAGGTCCGCCATGCAAAGGGTCCGGCAGATAGTCCGGGCTCAGGATACAGCAGGGTCTCCCGGCAATGGTCTCATATTCTGATCACACCCCAATCTCTCGATACGGTTCCAAAAACATTTCTTGCCAAGGCAAACCCTGGTCACTTCATGATCCTGGAGGACAACATGAACCGGGAAAAAGACTTCTGCCACACCTTCCTCTTGGAGAAGATCAGACCAGCAATGCAGTACCGTGCTATCAGCACCGGGGCACCCGGGGATTGCCCGCAAAATGCTTTGCACGGCATCTGTGCATCACAGATATGCTGCGCAAAAAATTATTACTACAGAGCAACCAGTCAGGTTCAGGCCAGAACATATGGCTCTAGGAGGGGTAGAAAATGGAAGCTGTTCAGAAAATAGAACCCGTTCAGTTACAGAGGGAACATGACTGTGTGGAACATGGAAACCTTCGTGACAGCCAGGGGATGTACGAAAAAGCAATGGCTGCCTATGACATTGCCCTTGGCATTGATCCGGAGGATGCAGATGCGTTGTTCGACAAGGGAATTACCCTGAAAAAAATGGGAAATTTCGCTGAAGGAGCGAAATATATAGAGCAGGCAGTTGCCCTGTACATGCGGTAGATGCTACCAGAACCTTTTTTTTGACCGTAATGCTCCGGTTTTTTCGTGCAGAACCGTTGAGAAGATATATCACAGCCGGCTGGTTGCGGGTCTCCCCCGGCAACCGTAATTGTACGGATGATTGCAGAAGGGTCCAGAACCGGAGAACCTGTACCCCGCACGCTTTGGAGAGCCTGCTCCTGATTTTCCTTGTTCCGGCTCTTGGATGAGAAGCGGGAATCATCTCATCCGGTGGATCATCTGTTTTACCTGTTCAACCTGGGAAGCAGAGGAAGGGGGAGCACAGCTGATAAACTGCTGGAAACAGCGGACTGCTTCCTCTCTGTTCCCGAGTTCTTTCTGGACAATTCCTTTGTAGTACCATGCATCAGCATATCCCGGGTCTAACCTGAGGATTGTATCGTAGCATCCCAGTGCTTCTGCGGGTCGTTTCAGATACATGAGCGTGTTCCCTTTATTGAACCACGCCCTCACATAGCGCGGGTTTATCCCGAGTGCTGTGTCGTAGCATCCCAGTGCTTCCCCGGGTTGTTTCAGGTGAAAAAGAGTATTTCCCTTATTGAACCACGCCCTTGCGTAGCGCGGGTTTATCCCGAGTACTTTGTCATAGCATCTGATTGCTTCCTCAGGTTTTCCCAGATTAAAAAGAGCACTTCCCTTGTTGAGCCATGCCTTCGCATCCCACCGGTTTATGCCGAGTACTTTATCAAAGCAACCCAGGGCCTCCCAATTTTTTCCCAGTTTTTCAAGCACAATGCCTTTGTTGTTCCATGCATCACCAGATTTCGGGTTTATTTCGAGGGCTTCTTCATAGCAGGCCAGGGCCTCCCAGTTTTTCCCCAGTTTTTCAAGAACGATGCCTTTGTTGTTCCACACATCATCAAAAGCCGGGTTTATCTCAAGTACGGTATCATAACATGCAATTGCCTCCTGGTGTTTTCCAAGACTGGCAAGGGCATTTCCTTTATTCATCCACGCTTTGTCATTCCGGAGATTTATCGCAAGCGCTCTCTCGTAGCAGGCTAGTGCTTCCTCGTAGTTCCCCAGGTTTCCCAGGGTAAACCCTAAGTTGTTCCATGCATCGCCATAGCGTGGGTCTATGGCGAGGGCTTTTTCATAGCAGCCACGTGCATCCCTGAGTTCTCCCAGCGAATGAAGCGCATTTCCTCTGTTGAACCATGCGATCGCGTCCCCGGGGGTGAGCTCAAGAGCTTTATCATAGCACCCGATTGCTTCCCAGCTTTTTCCCAGATCTTTGAGGGTACGCCCTTTGTTGAACCAGGCTTCGGCATATCCCGGATTTATGGTGAGTGCCTTATCAAAACAGCCAAGTGCTTCCTCGCGTTTACCCAGACACCCAAGGGCAGTTCCTTTGTTACTACACGCCCCGGCACATGCCGGATTTATTCCCAGTGCCTGGGTATAGCATTCAATTGCTTCCGGAATTTTTCCCCCGCGGAAAAGGGCAAGGCCTTTGTCGATCAGCTCTTCGTCAGGTAATTCCTCAGGGTTCCTGCCTCCTGCGTACCGGTCCCTCAAAAAAAGTTCTTCAGGTTTATTATCGGATTTTCTTTTTTCTTCAGTGCTCTTCATATCCTGCACGTTGAATGTAGAAACCGCACACATATAAAAACTTCATGGGTGAGGTAAAAAAAGAGATTTCCCAAAAAACCTGACCTGAACGATACGCCGGTGAACACCCGTCAGAATGGATTTTTCCCGTCCCCGGCCCATGGCGACAAGGGGGCGGAGTTCCGTCACTTCAAAGGTTACCATGGCATGGATAATTTTTTTGCTCGTGTCCGCACCGATCACCTTTCCGATCCCGGTCCGGTAACCATCCAGCTGGCGGCCGCTGGTTGCCGCTGCTTTCATCTTCAGGTACACCCGGATCCTCTTCCATTCAGCAAGCGACGTTCCCGGTTCCCTGATCGGGAAGACCGCATGGGGATTTTGCGGGAGATTTGCAAGGGAGCGATCCATTCCCGAAGCCTATGACCACTGTCTTTTCATCTGTCATCCGGGGTGAACCGGACACGGCCGAACCGACTTGACCCTCTTGGGACAAGGTGCTCGGGCGTTCCTGAGTCCTGGCGATTCGTTGAAGGAGGCTATCAATGTGGCTGACATACGAGAGCGCTCCTTACAGCATCGGGATACTACAGTTCCTGCCTTATAACGTGCGATGCTAAAAAAAGAGAGAGCCAATGCCATCAGTTGCCGGGGAAGACGCCCTCGCAGGTGCAGGATCAGGTATTCCTGAATATCAGCATTCCTTCTTTCTCGTCGACCACGATCTCCTTGTCTTTGTTTACGTTTCCTTCCAGGATCATTTTTGACAATTCATTCAGCAGGTTTTTCTGGATCACCCGTTTGATCGGCCGTGCACCGAATTGCGGGTCAAAGCCCCGGGTGGCGATAACCTGGATGGCTTTCTTTGTTGCCCTGAGCCGGATGTCGTTCTTTTTGAGCATTTTCTGGACATTCCCCAGCTGGAGCTCGACAACCGTCTGGATCTCATCCCTGGTGAGCGGTTTGAACATGATGATCTCATCGATCCGGTTGAGGAATTCGGGACGGATGGTCTTCTTGAGCAGGTCGAACACCTCCTGCCGGGTGCGGTCGAAGAGCTCGTCCCGGTTTTTGTCCGTGACATGCTCCAGGTTTTCCTGAATAAGGTGCGACCCGATGTTTGAGGTCATGATGATGATAGTATTCTTGAAATCCACCGTTCGCCCCTTATTATCTGTCAGACGGCCATCGTCAAGAACCTGCAGCAGGATGTTGAACACATCGGGGTGAGCTTTTTCGATCTCGTCCAGCAATACCACGGAATAGGGCTTTCTCCGGACTGCTTCGGTCAGCTGCCCGCTTTCTTCATATCCCACGTATCCCGGAGGCGCTCCGATCAGCCTTGAAACGGTATGCCGTTCCTGGTATTCCGACATATCGATCCGCACCATATTGTTCTCGTTGTTGAACAGGAATTCTGCCAGAGCCTTTGCCAGTTCGGTCTTTCCTACACCGGTCGTCCCGAGGAAGATGAAAGACCCGATCGGACGTTTCGTGTCCTGCAGCCCGGCACGGCTCCGGCGGATTGCATCGGCAACTGCCCCGATGGCTTCATCCTGGCCCACGACACGCTTGTGGAGTTCAGTCTCGAGGCTCAGCAGTTTCTGTTTCTCGCTATGCAGCATCCTGCTCACGGGAATGCCTGTCCAGCGCGAGACCACTTCGGCAATTTCCTCTGCATCCACCTCCTCGTTGACCATTGCAGATTCCTTTTGCAGCACGGTCAGTTTTCCTTTAAGTCCCTCCATGGCCTTTTCGGTTTCCGGGATACGGCCATAGCGGATCTCTGCTACCTTGCCGAGGTCGCCTTTACGTTCAGCGCTTTCAGCCTCGAATTTCAGGGTCTCGATCTCCGTTTTCCGCGACTGGATCTGTTCGACAAGATCCTTCTCGGATTGCCACTTTGCCTCCAGCCGGTTCCGTTCCTCGGTCAGGTTCGCGATCTCCTCGTTCAGCCCTTTTAGTTTTCCCTGGTCTTTCTCCCGCTTGATGGCTTCCCGTTCTATCTCCAGCTGGCGGATCCTGCGTTCGATTGTTTCCAGTTCTTCCGGTTTTGAGTTGATCTCGAGCCGGAGTTTCGATGCAGCCTCATCGATCAGGTCAATAGCCTTATCAGGAAGGAAACGGTCGGAGATATAGCGCTGCGAGAGTTCAACGGCAGCAATGATCGCCTCGTCCTTGATCCGCACGTGATGATGGGTCTCGTATTTCTCCTTGATTCCCCGGAGAATGGATATGGCATCGAGCGTATCCGGTTCATTGACCGTCACCGGCTGGAAACGCCGCTCGAGCGCTTTGTCCTTCTCGAAATATTTCTGGTATTCTTTAAGGGTCGTTGCGCCAATGACATGCAGTTCCCCCCGGGAAAGTGCAGGCTTGAGGATATTGGCAGCGTCCATCGCCCCCTCGCTTGCGCCTGCCCCGACAAGCGTATGGATCTCGTCGATGAACAGGATGATCTCCCCTTCGGCAGAGATCACTTCCTTGACCACGCTTTTCAACCGTTCCTCGAATTCTCCCTTGAACTTTGCCCCGGCAATAAGGGCTCCCATGTCGAGAGAAAAGATCTGCTTGGTCTTCAGGTTCTCCTGGACATCCCCGTCGATGATCCGGTGGGCGAGACCTTCGGCAATGGCGGTCTTTCCCACACCAGGTTCCCCGATCAGGATCGGGTTGTTCTTCGTCCTCCGTGAAAGGATCTGCAGCACCCTGCGGATCTCTTCATCACGGCCGATGACCGGATCGAGTTTCCCGCTCCGGGCAAGTTCATTCAGGTTCCGGGCATATTTTTCCAGGGCATTATAGGTCTCTTCCGCGTTTTGGTTCGTCACGGTCGCACCTTTCCGCAGCTGGCTGATGGCGGTCTTTAAATCTTTTTCAGAAACCCCGTTCTCCTTCAGCAGCCGCGAGGTCCGGTCATTCACCGAGAGGATTCCCAGGAGCAGGTGCTCCAGGGTTACAAATTCATCGTGGGATTCCTGAGATAGTGCAGTGGCTTTCTGCAGGGCTTTTGTGGCATCGTTTGAAAGGAACTGCTCCCCGCCGCTGACCGTGGGAAGAGCATCGATGATCCGGTCGAGTGCCGGGGTGAAAACATCGAGGTTCACGTTCACTTTTTTCAGGAGGTAAGGGATGACGTTCTCGTCAACCATGAGCATCCCCTTCAGGAGATGCGAAGTCTCAATGGCCTGGTTCTGTTTTGCCGTGGCAAGTTCCGTTGCTTTCGCTACAGCCTCCTGTGATTTGATGGTGAAATTATTGAAATTCATGATGGGTCCCCGTACTTCGTTGTTTGTATCCCCTGTTCGCTATTCGTAATAGCGCTTCTTCCTGTCAAATAGTTTACCAATCTGACATGTCATCAGACCTGGAAAAGGAGAAGAAGTCGTGAGACTCTTCAGCCAGTCCGAACGTTGATTCAAACAGAATGTATGATCATGGGTGACCCCCTGCGCAGCACGCCGTTGCCATGGCAGTGATGGATTCGGTTGCCGGGGGCATCATTCCCAAGGCAAAGGCCGAAGAGCTGCGGTCTTCGTCGAGTGGGATGCAAAGGACAAGAAGAAAGTACATGACGGGAACTACGAAGCAACCAAACTTGCGATCCGGCGGGCAGTCCTGCACGAGCCCGGGGCCGATGAAATTCTCTTTAAAGAAGGATTCCGCAAAACACTCCTTCAACTAAAAAAACATTCAGACTATCCTTTTTTTACAGAGGGCAACACAGCACCGCCATCCTGCTCTGCTCCCGGGGAAAGACCGGGCACACTGCCACCGGGTACTGGTGGCGGCAGGGTTCTTTTAAGAGAGACGGGATCGGGAGGCCCGGGCCGGGGGAGGAGCCCGGTACAGGGACGGCCCCTACCGTTTCCAGACTTCCCTGCTCCTCATGGACGGAATATAGTACGTGATCTCGCTTGCCACAAAGACCACGACAACGAAATCGGGGTTGTCGACCGATCGGAAGTACGGTAAGAACATCGGGTTCCAGTACTTCTTTTTGGTCGCTATATCGTCGTGGATCTTCGCCTCTGCCCGGATCTCCACGTACGGGTCAGTGATCTCTTTTCCCGACCAAACCGCAATGGACACATCCGGGTTCTTCGCGAGCTGCACTACCTTCCGGGAGCTCTTCATCGTCCCCCCGACAAGCGTCATGTCGGGAAAGCCTTTCAGGAGCATGAACCGTACCGCAGGCAATTTCCCGTCAAGGGTGGCGACCGCAGCCGCATGGTGGCCGGCGATGACTTCCAGAATCTTCTCCTTGAGTTCCATGCTGCACAATCAGCCTCTTTGAAATGATAAACATTCTGATGCCAGCACCAATGCACCTGCACGGACGGCTGGCAGGGAAAATTACCAGGGGACGGGTCCGTTCAGGCGCGGCACCCATGCTCCAGTCCTGCATATCCCTGCGTGTATCTCCACCCTGCGACCCCTCAGCACGCGGGAAATCCTGCAAATACACCCGGAATACTTCCAACCGAAAACGAACCCGGATCAAAAAATAAAACCGTCCGGAACAATCCCGCCATAAACCACCCCACTAAGAACCAACAGCAGACCCTCGGATTTTCGCGGCCCTTATACCCCCGCACTACTACATGGATCCAAACGAAAAAGGCTGCATCTGGAGAATCTTTATGAAAAACATCACAGGAATTTTCACGGGCCTGCTTGTGCTCGGGCTGCTCTGTCTCAGCGGTATTGCAACAGCACAGCAGGATGCATCGGGAACGGACACGTCAGGAACCGTGCTGACCGATGACATCCAGCCCTACAATGGCCTCATCGGTGCCGACAGCCCCCTGTACGGGCTGAAGCTTGCACTGGAGGACATAGACGAGTCCTTCACGGCCAATGAGACCGAGCGGGTCGAAAAGCAGATGGACCATGCACGGATCCGCCTTTCTGAAGTGCGGCGGGCGCTCGAGCTGAACGAGTCCGACTCCTCCCAGCTGGCGCTCAATACCTACAGGAATAAGATGGATCTCACCAATGTCACCATCTCCCGGTGGGGATCCAACGCCACCGGACTCCTCCATGCAGAGGAAATGATTGTCAAACACCAGTTCGTGCTGGAACACCTGCTGGAAAACCACCCGGATAACACGGGCCTCCAGCAGGCATACACCAATAGTCTCAGGCTGGAAGAGAAATTCGGGGAAAAAACGCTGATACGGTTCAACCGCACCATGGAGAAGAACAACAAGACCCTCCTTCAGGCAATCTCCTTTGAGCGAAAGGAGCAGGACCGCCACGGCGGGCCGGACATGAACGCCACCATAAACCGGACCTTGCCCAACGGGACCCCTTCTGCCGAACATAATGGCTGGCCAGGCATGAACAATTCCGGCAACCAGACGGTCCCGACCGGGACACCCCCGGCAGGACACCCGAACGGGAACGACCAGCAGGGGGGCCAGCAGGGTCAGGGACAAGGCCACCAGCAGCAGGGAGAAGAGCAGGGGGACAGCCAGCAGAACGGCAAGAGTGGTGATAAGGGGAAAAGCAATTCCAAAAATAAGTAACCGGAAGATCTGAACAGAATCCCGATCAAATCGAAGATCTCTGATGAGTTATCTTCCTCCTGGTTCCGAGAGGTCGAAGTCCCCGGCATGGCGGAGCAAGGCAGAACCCGGCTTCAGTCTTTGGCAGGTTGAAAATCCCGGAGAAATGAAGGACGGCAAAGCCGGTCTTCAGCCTTCCTGATGGACCCGTCAGGGATCGACTCTGGTGAATTCTTCCCCTCCTCGTTATCCCGATGAACCAGGTGGATTGTACATTTTTTAATACCCGGACGTGATAGTATTCACAAGGACTCAATCTGCATGAAACCGGCAATCCGGTACCTCCTACTCGTACTCGCCGTACTGCTCATCTGCTTACCTGCAGCGACCGCGGCAGCCCCGGTCTCTGCCACCACCTACACGATCACCGTGCAGGATGACGGCTCCGCCCTCTGGCAGATCGAGTACCGCACCCTCCTTACCACAGACAGCGACCTTGCGGCATTCGAGAACTATACCCACGACCTGCCGACCGTGTACCTCCCGCAGGTGCAGGACCTTATGCAGCGATCCGCGGCCCAGGCATCGATAGCCGCCTCCCGGCACATGACCATAAGTAACGTGACCGGCAACGCCATGGTCCAGACCTCCCCCACGGGCAGGTACGGGGTGGTCGTCTACTCTTTTGGCTGGTCGGGATTTGCGGAGCCTGACGGCACCCTCGCAGTCGGCGATGCGTTTGCCGGCGGGCTCTACCTTGCAAAGGATACCAGCCTCATCCTCCGGTACCCCTCCGGCTGGACCGTTACACGGGTAGAACCGGCGCCAGACGACCAGCGGGACGGCCTGGCCTGGTACGGCCTGCGGACGTTCGGTCCCGGGGAACCACGGGTCACGCTCGAAGAACCCTCTTTTCCGCTCGTGCCGGTACTTGTTGTCCTCGCTCTGGTCGTCATAGCCGGGGCGGGCTTCGTGGCGTACCGGGCAAAAAAACGGCAGACCTGGCAGGAGATGCAGGAAGAGCAGGCGGAGCCGGAGGAACCGGAGGAACCGGCAGCCCCCCTCTCCGCATTGGAGGAAGCAGGACTTGAAGAGCGGATCATACAACTGCTCAAAGACTCCGGGGGCGAGCAGTTCCAGGCCGAAATCGTCAAAGCCCTCGGCATAC
>JBAVWM010000153.1:0-3439 GCA_049697815.1 Methanoregula sp.
AATGGATTGTTCATACCATCTCAATTATGTGCGATGAACGCCGCCGCTCCCGAAGGGGGCCCCCGCGGAGGGTCAGTGACCATAAGCTCATTTGAGAAAAATTGCACTGCCCGCCGTGCCGTACAGAGGCCCTGATGCGGGGAGCCCTCATAAAATTACGTTATTTTTACCATTTTCATGGTTCGGGTACGAGCACTTTGCTCAGGCCCGTTTCTCCAGGGCCATAATTTTTCAATCTTACCAGACATCGGAATCTGCAGGAAGAGAAATCTGATGCCGGTCGTGCAGTAAAATATTTAAAAATTTCCGTTCATGGGTTGCACATGGATACGGAGGTAAAGACATTCTGGATTTCGGTAATCACCGGTGTAATCGTTATGCTGGTATTTGCCGTCGTGTTTGTCAACGTATTTCATCTTATCCCGATCGTGAACCCGTTTGTCGGCGGACTGGCAGCAGGGCTCATTGCCGGAAGGGGTGCCTTGTATGGCGCCAGGGCAGGTCTTGCTGCGGGTATGGCCGGAGGCGTTATTGTATCTCTGGATTACCTGTTCGGAACCGGGTTCTTCATGGGGGTATCAATCCCGGTAGCAGCGCTGACGGGAATCCTCCTGGTTATCGTGGCAATCATGTATTTTGGCATCCTTGCCTTTATCGGGGGAGCTGTCGGGGGGCAGGTACGGCATTAATTTTCAGCTCTGTCGTAAACGCCCGGAAAAGATTGAAGGCCCTCTGATCCGATACTTTTGTGGGGGGTCAAAAAACCCATCTTTTTATATATTGACATGAGTAAAGATTCACCATTCCCAACGATCCTGTACCCCATCAGGCAGAACGGAGAATGCGACCCGGGGGTGCACGGTATCATCTGAGTAAGGAGGCACATAACCATGAGAGAGAAAATATTCACACTGTTCTTCATGGTGGTTTTACTGGGTATGATGGGATCTGTTCCCCCGGTGGATGCAGGATCCCCGGACACGGTTTGGTTTCCCTTACGGGGTGATGATTCCGGTGACCCTGAAGACGGCCGTATCGAAATTGATCTGGTTCATGCGAATTACGCCACCCGGGCGAACGTTGGTGAACAGAATAAAAAATTGTATTATGAGTTAAAGGCTTACAATCCATCCGGAATCCCCCCGATTGTCACCTGGGGAATGGTACAGGCACGGATAGATGGAAGTCTGCTCTTTAAAGGAAAATTTGACTCCATTACGTTGGCATGGATTGAGAGTTACGGTCTCACGGGGGCGACCTTTAGCATTAAACATATACAACCCATCTGATTTTTTCAAAACCTTTTTTTAAAATAATTGCTGCAGCCCTCATACGTAGTATCACTGTGAACAAAACCAATTTTCCTGTTAGACATTGCGCCTGAAAAAAATATACTGGTTTTTTCAAAGATACAAAAAAGGAGAACACAGGGATCGTCGGGAGGGTTGCCGGGGAGACCTGAAATGAAAACCTTTTTTTAAGGCGGTATCCTAACAACCACGCTGTTCAGGAACGCCGTGTGGCGTGATCACCGGAATGAGAACGGATACGGTTAAAGTCAGACGTATTATCAAGATGCCGGAACATGGGGTTTACCGCTGGAATGAGACCATATAATTAAAAAGATTCTTCTGATAAGGATACCTAAAAAATGTAAGCCGTGGTACCCATGACCGATGAAACCCCGCCACCGAAGCATATTGACCAGAAAATCTGGCAGATAATTCTTATCGCGGTTATTGCAATTGCTTTTACCGTGATATGGCTTGAAACATACCTGTTCGTTCAGGACGTACTCTGGATGAACGATTTTGTACTGGCCAACCGCTGGACAATTCCCGTTGGCGTCATTCTCTTCTCCCTGCTTGTAGGACTCTCTGAGAAATACCTGCATGCACCGGATGTAATTGCTGGCGGATTTGCTGAGTCAATGCAGGGTGAAGGTGTACAGAGCGATTACCGGACGTTTCCGGGTACCCTGCTGAATTCTTTTTTTTCCATGTTCTCCGGTGCGAGTGTCGGGCCGGAAGGTTGCATTGCATTCCTCATTAAGGAAATATCCGCCTTTGTCCGGGAAAAACTTGCCATCTCAAAAGATTCGGCACTTGGATTTGATGTGGCAGCCCTTTCGTCAGCATATAACGGAATCATTGGCAGCCCTCTGTTCACCGCGGTATTTGCAACCGAATTGAATATCGGAAAGAAGGATGCGCTGACATTTCTTGCCTGGAACCTGATCGCAGGCGTTATCGGATTTTTCTTTTTCACCTTGCTCGGGGTACATTCCTTTGCCAGTTTCTTCCAGTTTCCCCCCGTAGAGGAAGTAACTCTGGCCTATCTCCTGTATGCGGTTGTGCTCGGTATCCTGGGTGCAGGTATTGCCATATTCATGGGACTGGCGATGAAAAGAATCGGTACCGCAGTGGAAAAGGCATTCGGGGGTAAAATTATCACCCGTGTTGTTTGTGCCGGAGTCATCATCGGCATTGTCTGTTATTTCATCCCCGACCTTATGTTTTCCGGTGAGACTACGATCCATGGGATCATGCAGAACGCTGCAGAGATAGGGATTCTGATGCTGCTTTTCATGGCAGTGATGAAAGTTTTGCTCCTCGCGTTATCGTTCAAAAGTGGATATCTTGGCGGGCCGATTTTCCCGACGATATTTATCTGCACAATGATCGGGCTTGCGCTGAACCTCGTATTCCCGGGAGTGCCGGTTGGAATTCTTGTATTATGCACCATTGCGGCAGTTGTCACTCTTGCCCTCGGAGCACCGCTGACTGCAATTCTCCTGGTAATCGTTATCTGCCCGTCTAACCAGAACATGGCAGCCCTGTTCGCAGTCTCATCGGTTGTTGCGCTGATTATAGGAATTGTCATGAGGCAGATGAGGGAGGAACGTGCTGAAAGAGTGGTTAAAGCATCACAATAATATCAATGTACCGAAACTGTGAGCCGGTGGTAAAATCCTTTATGAGACATAGTTATTCAATGAAAGGCAGATAGAGCATCGTATCCTGTGTGCGAATCCGTGATTACCAGAGCCCGACATTTTTTTGCAGGATTGGCAGCACAATCCTTTCCGGTACCGCCCGATCTCTCAAAGAAGACAGTATTGCCACGGTATTGCATGCCGGCGTTGCACAGTGCTTCCTGGCACCGTGCTTCCTTTGGAGATTTGAGTATACATTGTGGCTCTCAAAAGTAGTATCCATGTAAAAAGAGATCGGATTTTTGTGCTCCGGAGAATTCCACGTTATCCCTGACGTTCCACGGGAGGGGGCAGGCATATCCCCGGCCGCTCCTTGCCGTGTCCCAAACCACATCCTTTCCTGCTCTCGGTCTTCGTAACATTACTCTATACGACCTCATCCATTCCCGCCGGGATCGTTTTAGTAATTCCGGCCCGGTTCCGCATTTTTCTAAAATTATGACC
>JBAVWM010000154.1:0-9051 GCA_049697815.1 Methanoregula sp.
CGCAGAGGCCCTTTTCGTCGAGGTGTGAACCCATGGTAACGATAGCCACCGGGCTGTTTGCGTCGCCTGAGATAAAGTCACCCTTGATGAGTGGCCACCCGCTTGCTGGTGATTTCTTGTCTGCCATGTTACATCCCCACCCTGATAAGCTGGAATGCAATGATCCCCGCAACGAATAGTCCGACCGCAAGTCCGTACCACAACGATGTTATGGTTCCGCCGATTGCAAGCCCGTGGTCCCTGCCCGGGAACGATGCGAGGAAGTTGCCTTCTCCCGAGAGCATGTTGACGAGATCGTCACTGGTTGCCTCGAGGATAGCGACCTTCTCGATAACAGGGGAGAGGGATTCGCCGGCTGAGGTGATGAGACCGATAACGGGGTCGGCGACAAGGCCGAATTCAGGGAGTACCTGTATGTATGCCATAATCAGTGTCCCTCCACGTCCGGAATCGGTTTTGCATCGAGCCATGCTGCTGCGTCGCGCTTCGACAGTTCCATGTACTTACTGTAGGTGTAGGTCCACCCGATGATTGCAACGATCAGTGAGATAAGCGCTGCTTCGGCAGAGATCAGGGCAAAGGACATGACTGCGGCAACGATCATGCTTAAGAATCCGCATTCAGCGGTGAGCATGAGCATCCGGTCCTGTTTCCAGCCGGGTCCGAGCGTTGCATTGAACGGGTGCTGGATTGCAATGGCCCCGAGAAGGAACGCGACCGCGATCAGGCAGCCGCCAATAAATGATTGCTGTAAGGTCGGCAGGGTCATACCCAGGACCGAAACGGACCCTTTGGTCAGTTCTGCGAACGTGAATCCGCCGGTCATCAGTGCTGCAAATCCCATGAGGGAGAGTGCGCCGACAACTGCCATCTCGGTGAGTGCCTGGACCATGGCCGGGATCTTCATGTTCAGGATGTTGTTGGAAACATACCCGAGAATGAAGCCGATCACGGCAGCAAGGACGAGGGCAACGATTGGTGCAAGCATACCGAACTTGGTTGCAAGGAGCATAGCGATGACCCCCGAACCGAATGCGATCATACCCGCGGACGGTACACCGGTACCGATACCGTAGCTGCAGAGCACCTTGATGGTGTGGCTTCCCCATATCAGTGCGGCGACCATTGCAAGGCCGCCGAAGAATGAGAACAGCTCGGTGTTGGTGAGTACATTGAGGTACGTCAGGTAGAGACACACGAGGGTGCTCACGAGGCCCGCAGCGAGAATAGTAGTGTGCGGAACGCCTCCTTCAATAACTTCAACTTTGACTGACATCTTCAACACCTCACAATGGTACCACGATAAGGATCGCTACAAGCCCGCAGAGTGCTGATGCGACTGCGGATGCAACGATTGCCCGGGGCCAGCGCTTGAATTTCGGGTCGTGGGGTCCTTCGATAGTTCCCGTGATGTTGTAGGCAGTGAGCACTGCATTCACGAGGAAGAGACCAACGGCGAACATACCTGCAACGGAGATTGCGATTGGCATTACCTGTGCGGAAGCAATCTTCATCATAACGGGGAGCGACGCCTGGTAAAAGTCGAGGAGCTCGATGTAGATGAGGGTACCGCCGGCACCGCCAAGGATACCGCCGATCACGCCGCCAACGAATGAGACGAATGGCAGGCCGTGACCTTCCGTTCCCTGGGACTTGTATTCTGCCTGTGTGTCTCCGGTGATCGGGTCCTTTGCAACCTTACCGGATGCGGACGGGATACCCATGCCGAAAACATAGATGAAGTTCACCATCGTGCAGGTGATTGCCATCATGAGGCCGCCACCAATACCACCGGTAATGACCGCGATGACCATACCCTGTTCGGCTGCCCATGCGCCGCCGAAGAGGCCGGCCAGACCGGCACCGGCTGCGAGCATCGCAACACCGGTTGCGATACCGGGAGCCTGTCCCATTGCCGCGGGAGCACCGCCGACAGGGACGAAGTGGGTCCCGAAACCGATCAGGACACCGCCAATGATGACACCGATAAGGGTCATCAGGCCGAGACCGGGTGAGATGTACCAGCAGATACCCAGGAGAATGAGCATTAAGACGACGCCGACTGCCATGGCGGTCGGGTTCATTGCGCCACCAGCTGCTGGTTTTGCTGCAACTGCGCTCATGAGGACGCCTCCTTGACTTCCGTGTAAGGTCCGTAGTTCTTGCGGGCCCAGACTTCGATATACCGGTCAATGACCGTGAAGACGAGGATGATGAGGATTCCGACAATGATTGCACCCCATCCGGCACTTACCTGCTCGAAGAGAACGGTACGCCAGAGTTCGAGGAATACAATCAGACCGAAACAGATACCGGATGCCGAGCCACCGATCTTGTGGGTGAAGAACCCGTTATCGAGCGAGTTCCGCTCGCCTGCTTCGGCGTACCGGACAATGTTACCGGATGCGGAGATCGGGACACCGGCACCGAACTTCTGGTTCTGGTACTGGCGTTCCTTGCCGTAATACGGGTTGCCTACCGCAGATCCTGCTGCACCGAGTGCAATACCCCAGATCAGACCGAGCAGCGGCAGCGGGAACGGGTGTCCCAGTGCAGTATTGATCAGGTGACAGAGTGTTACGGTACAGAAAATTGCGATAAAGGCATGTGCCATGGTAACCGAGGTCATGGACTTGAGGATGTCCACGTACACCGGCTGCCCGAACTTGGCAAGACTTGCGGTCCTGCCTACGTAAGCGGTTGTTGCATAGACGCCTTGGACAAATGTTGCGAGAACACAGCCGAGGACGATTGCAAGAACCGGGTTGATCTGCATAGCCATGAATGCCCATGCCAGGCCTGCGCCCAGACAGATCCAGAGACCGTACGCCGGGGGTTCACCGGCAACCGCCTTGTTAAAGATGCGGTGCAGGAATCCCATCTGCGGAGCGAGCTGAACCTGTGAGTTCGGGTCACCCTGGGACCCGATGTTAGATTCAGTATCTTCCGCGGAACCGGCTACGGTGGCAAGAGCTCCTGCCAATGCAGTAATTCCAATGCCAAATACAATAGCTTCCATTTAGCCTCCTCCCTACGTGCGAATGCACGAGAGTATTCAAAATGCAATGCCACGCACAACGAGTACATACTCTTTGTGGTTAGTGTAAAGTTGGTAGGATCTTAATTAAAAGGTTTCGAATTTATTTCACCAAAATCGGACTATTTAAAGCCCGAATTATAAAACCAGCGCCAAAACGGGATTTTCTAATCATGTATATTTGTGTTAAGGAAAGTCTGGTTGCGTTGTCATGGGGCCGGGTTGCGCTTACAGTGGAATACCCCGGGCAGGAAACCTTTTTTTGTCGCCTTTTTTTACACAGTGATTGCTGATTTTATAAGGTATTTTTAGATCCGATCCTTGAAATGGGATAAGACCACAGATCTCACAAATCAACCCCATGGTAAATCCACGTCAGGGGCAACTTCTCCTGGGGGGTTCCCATTCATTTTTTTTACTTTTTATGGGAAACAGGAATCCCGACTGCTTTCCCCCCCCCTAAGCGCTCCGTTATCCCTCGTGCTGATTCTCACGTGCTTGGAAGCGGTTTCGCCTCTCCGTTTCTACCATGCTCCTCTCAAAGGCAAAAAAGGCGATTTTCTTTGAGATGAGGTCGGGCTCCGGCCCGGGAAACACGAGAGCGGCTCAATTCCCTCACTCTTCGTCCCCTTCCTCAACTTCCTTCTCCATCACTTCCTCCGGTCTCTTTTTTACCAGATACCATACCCCCGCAGCCCCGGCAATGATCGCGGCGATCAGTATCACAAGAGGGATCGGATCGGTAGCGAACCCGATCGTCCGCGGACCCGCTGCCATCTCCCCCTTCGGGCCGGGCAGGGCGGTATCGGATATTTCGACCCTGATATCAATCAGGGTAGGTGATATTCCGTACCGGGGGGGAATCGTATGATTTGCGATATCGGCACCAGTCACGTTGAGTTCATGGCTTGTAACAAACGGGCCTGCCTGTCGGGCGTCATCGGGCCCGGCGGCACCGGCGAACGGTAAAGTCAGAGATACGAGAATGAATACTACGGCTGCATATTTCCTCACACAAACCACATCCCGTAATGACAGCTGGTACCGGGCGGGTCAAGGGGTTTGTGGTCGAAAAAAGGGGGATACTTCCCCCTGCACAGGTACCTGGCCGGGATCTTTTTGTATCCCCTTATGATCCCGGGATGCAATGGAAGTGCGAAGGAACTGATGATACCTGTGTTGCCCTTCAGCGCGGCAACGGGCTGCACGTACTGTCATTCTCCCCGCCATACCATCTCTCCCTGAGCCAGAGCGATACGTTCACGAGCCCGATCATCACTGGTACCTCGACGAGCGGCCCGATGACCGTAGCAAATGCTGCCGGTGATGCGATGCCGAAGACCGCGATGGCAACCGCAATTGCCAGCTCGAAGTTGTTTGAGGCAGCGGTGAACGAGAGCGATGCCGACTTCCGGTAATCAACGTTGAAACGATGGGATATCCAGAAGCTCGTAAAGAACATGATGATAAAGTAGCAGAGCAGGGGGACTGCCACCCTCACGACATCGAGCGGTACGCTGACGATATATTCTCCCTTGAGCGAGAACATCACGATAATGGTGAAGAGCAGAGCGACAAGGGTAATCGGCGAGATTACGAACATGATTCCTACAAGGATCGCGAAAAGTTTGATCTTAATCACGTTACACAGGATAATCAGTTCGGGAAGTGAAAGCCCGATGACCGCCATTAAAAACGCGGGCGTGGTACCTGTTGCCATTCCTTTGGTAGCGAGCACGTCCATGATCGGGATCATGCCCCCGCATTGTGCATTCCGGACCGGACCACCCCTTTTCCCGGTGAAAGCCGCGTTCGATTAAACCGGCAGCGAATTATTATTTCCAGACCTCCACCATGGATTGATCGCCCTGGTATCCGATGAACTCCTGAAGATCGGATAGCCCGATTTTTCTCTTTCTGGGTTTGGCATCCAGGGGATTGTTGAAGTACATCCCTTTGTCATCGATGCCGGTCACTGCAACCCAATGAGGGAGATTTTCGGTGCTCCAGAACAGGGTATTTGTCACGAGCAGCGGAACATGGTCGAGAATGAGAGCATTGCAGATTGTTTTACCGGTGATGGTTTTCTGCCGTTCCCGAACACCCAGTTTCCTGCATCGGGCTCTTCGTTCGTAAAAATGGGCCTTCAGCATCTGCAAGGCTGGGTAGTCAAGTGGCGGAATAAATGTTTCAAAATCTATTCCACCGGTATTGCTGGTAACACGTGCAGAAAAACCACGGATCGCCGCTGAATACGCCAGCCCGTACCTGCTTGTCCCGCATACGGGGATAAGATTTCCCTCCCTCCAGATGTCGGTCTCCATATCCTTTCCGAGGCGCAGGTCATTGTCCAGGTACTTCATCGCCATCATCAATGAAGCGGGGCCGCACGTGCAGTCATAATGCTGCCGGTAAAACGGGATATCCCGATGAACCGTTGCTCCGCGCTCAGCCTGCATGTTCTCTCTCCTCTTTCTCTCTATGAATCCGTGCTCCGATATTGATGTTGCTGAGTACTTTTTTCCTGAACTACCCTGTTGATCCATCACGGATTGTTACCGGAACACCACATATTCCAGCGCAACCGCGACGATAAATATCCCGATACCGGCGAGCGCGATCGGCAGCGTATAATTCTTCACCATGGTTCTGATATCGTCCCCGGTTGTCCGCTGGACGAGCCAGAAGAAGGGATCGGTCACGTAGGAAACGATGCACGACCCGGCACCGATAAGGAAGATGAGCGGGATCGGGTGGATTGCATCAACCACTGCCGAACCGGCCAGGACTTCGGCCGTGATAACGGCAGTAACCACCCGGGAACCCTGCGCAGTTTCGATCAGGGCGGCAAGGATGAACGGTACGAGGATAACGGGGATCAGCAGGGTCAGCTGGCTTAACGCGGAATGTGCAAACCCGCTCTGGACGATCACGAAGCCCAGCGCCCCTGCGCCGCAGATATCGAAGATGATCATGCCCGCGTGTTTTGCTCCCTGCGATAATCCCCGGGCCCGGACCTCATGAGGTGCAAGGGCAATAGCCGTACCTGCGCCTACCAGCATGATGACGTTGATCATGCTTACCTGCGAGAGGTGCAGGAGCAGGAGTGCGACCGGGATGGCGGCCAGGATCGCGATGAACGGCGCCCATGCCCGCCAGTGGATTGCCCTCTGCGGGAGCGGTGTTCCGGGGGCCGTCTCCTGAGGTCCGGCGGTTTTCTGGATCATTGCATCAGGACGGGTGAGCCGGAAATACAGGAAGACGCCGCCCAGCAGCAGGAGCGAGAGCGGGATGGCTATGGCATCGAACAGGAGCGGGCTGATCCCATTCGAGAACGCCTCGAAGAGCGGGATGACCACCGGTGTGGGGTAAATGAGGGCATACGAGATGATTCCTCCGATCGCGGCAAGGTACAGGAGCACGTTGCGCTTCGCCCGGTCCTTCTCAAGGCTGTCGAGGATCGGGTTCAGCATGATATACGCGGTGATGCAACAGGTGATCGGCACGGAGAGGAGATAGCCGGAGAGCCCGGCGATCACCGGTGGGTTTTTGACAGAGCGCCGGATATCGGCCACGATCTCTTCGATCTGGTGCTGCTCCTGCAGGAGTTTTGCTATGACTGCCCCGCAGAGGATGATGATGCCGAATGCGGAAAAAACCTTCCCGACCCCGGCAACAATTCCCCGTATGGTCGCGTCAGGAGTCATGCCCGCCAGGAGCCCGAACAGGATGGCCCCGCCGATCAGGGTGAAGAACGGGGAGATCCGGTACCGGATGCTGACAAGGGTGATGAGGGCAATGGTGATCACGAACGCGATGAGGGGATCCATGGGTAATGTTCCTGCGAGCGGGTAGAAAAAGACTTGGACAATTATCTGTGGATTCTCAGGTTCCGTTACGGTGCTGTGTGAGGAAAAAATAAGAGCAGGGGATTATTCCCTGCCGTATTCGTTCACGGGACGATCCCCGCAAGCATCCCGACGATCTTGTCAGCCGCTGCCGGGTCGAGCACCTGCGCCAGCACGATGCCGGCGGTGGCGATAAAGAACGTCCAGAAGACCTTCTTTACCTGCTCGTTCTTCCCGAAGGCGTCAAGCACGGCGTCCGCGTCCGCCTTCATGGCGGAGCGGATCAGCCTGGGCAGGAAGACGAAGAGGGGCAGGAAGATGACCGCCCCGCCGATGACCGCGAGCGGGAGTGCCGTGATTCCGGTGAACCAGAACCCGGCCGGGACCGCGATGTTTCCCGCGAGCAGGGCTGCCATGCAGGTCTCGCCAAGGCAGAACCAGGTGCGCTCCCCGGCCGGGTCCTGTGCCTTCTCACCATTTGCCGGTTCACTCGGATCGAACATGCCGATCGCGTGGAGTATGCCCCAGCAGAGGGCCCGTATCGCGGCGAGGTCAGGCATGGCGATGGGCCCCGTTGTTGCTGATGGTTTTCATGAGAATCCTCCGTACGCGGAAAAACCGGAAAAGGAGGAGCCGGCATTGGCTCCTCCCCCGGGGCCGGAACTTTCTGAATCCAGCCCGGCCCGGCTCTCCCTGCGGGATTCAGGCCAGTCCCGGTACGGTATCCGCCCATGTCTCGACCCTGCTCCGGATGGCTTCGTCCGAGAACGAGGTGAGGGTCACCTGCTCCCGGCTGAAGTTCACGAAGTAGATTTCGCCATTGTCATCGTGGCAGCGGAGCGTGGCCGCGTACTTCTCGTTTTCGAAGTCCCGGGTCGGGAGCCCGCCGATTGCGGATGTGATCGCGGTGTCGGCAACGATGCGGTTGGCAACGCTCGTGAAGGATGCGATGGCCGGCGCCCTGATGGTGATCAGCGCGATGGTCTTCGCATTGGCATCCTGGTACACGATCCGCGCGGTATACCCCGCTTTGCTGTATTCTACCGGCGGGTGGTTCACTCCCTGTGCATTGTAGGCAACGCACTGGAAGGGGTTGTTCGTGATGACGCCCTGGACGATGTTGTCAAAGGCAGTCACGTCTGCGAGCGGGTTCGCGAGCTTGCGGACCGCGCTCTTCGTGGTGTTGCTTGTCTTAAAGTCTGCCATGTTTTTTTTCCTTTTTCTTGGTTTTTTCTGAGCGGTTCACCGAACTGCCCTTGTTTGTCGCGGGGCGCCCTTTGACATACCAGTATGAATCCTATGAGGGAATGGGCTTTTATTATGAAACGATTTTTTAGAAAATTGCGGAGTTATTTGGAACCGGATTGGAAAACCGATTGTAATGCACAAGCGGTTGGAAGGTACATAAAATGTTCCTCCGGTGAGGAGTTGGATTTTGCAAGAAAAAAAGGGAATTATTTGCTGGTTTTAAGCAAAACTTTGAGATCCCCATACGGGATAATGCACCATGAAGGTTACTGGATATACAGTAATGACGATATAATACAGAAGAACTCAACTATTTCTCTGGTTCCTTTCATTTCATCGATGCGGATTCCAGTAAAACACTGGAAACTGGTACCTGCACTTTTCAACCAGACCCTGATTTCAGATTTTCAATCGCGATCACGATCGGGATCGAAAAACCGATCCGGATCAATCAAACCTTGATTTTGTTTTTCCAATCAAACCTTGATTGAAAATTTTTCAGCAGACCCTGATTGAAAAATTTTAACCGGACCTTGATTGAAAAACCGGGTCCGTGAACAGGCCCCCGTCGTAAATGGTTATTGTGCAACAGCGCACATGTGGTTAACTTTTCGCAACCAGACTTTGAATGAAAATTTTTCAGCAGACTTTGATTGAAAAATTTTAACCGGACCTTGATTGAAAAATTTTCAGCGCGATCATGATCGCGATCGAAAAACCGATCCGGATCAATCAAACCTTGATTTTATTTTTCCAGCCGGACTCTGATTTTTTTATCGGACTCCACAAAGACCGCATATACGCGGGTATCGGTTCCTGTGGAATCCGATAATCCGCTTTGGTATCCGGATTTGGGAAGGGGATACCAACCCCCCCGCCCCTCTAAAAAACCGGGCACCCCCACCCTCTCAGTAGGAG
>JBAVWM010000155.1:0-8344 GCA_049697815.1 Methanoregula sp.
TTCCTCAACCTTGCCGATGATCCGGCTGTGGAACGTATCATCACCCCGCGTCTCGCCCTGACCACCGCTGAATACCTTGCCTTCGAGCTCGGTATGCACGTGCTGGTCATCCTGACGGATATGACGAACTACTGTGAAGCGCTCCGCCAGATCGGTGCCGCTCGTGAAGAAGTGCCCGGCCGCCGTGGCTATCCCGGGTACATGTACACGGATCTCGCCTCGCTCTACGAGCGTGCCGGTATGATCAAGGGACTGAAGGGCTCGGTAACCCAGATCCCGATCCTGACCATGCCCGGTGACGATATCACCCACCCGATTCCTGACCTGACGGGCTACATCACCGAAGGCCAGATCGTGGTCAACCGTGATCTGCACCGCAAGGGTATCTATCCGCCTATCAACGTGCTGCCCTCGCTCTCCCGTCTGATGAACCTTGGTATCGGGAAGGGTCACACCCGTGAGGACCACAAGAAGGTCTCCGACCAGATGTACGCAGGGTATGCAGAAGGTAACGACCTCCGCGGCCTCGTGGCCATAGTCGGGAAGGACGCACTCTCCGAGCGCGACCGCCTCCTCCTCGAGTTTGCCGACCTCTTCGAGAACCGCTTTGTCCGGCAGGGATATGATGAGGACCGTACGATCGAGGACACGCTGAATCTCGGCTGGGAGCTCCTCTCGTCGCTGCCGGTGGAACAGCTCACCCGTATCGATCGCGACCTGATCAACAAGTACCATCCCAAGTTCAAGACCGGTGAAAAGAAGGTGTAACTGACCATGGCGCTGCGCGATATCAAGCCAACCCGTTCGGAACTGATCAACCTCAAGCGGAAGATCCAGCTCTCCGAGCGCGGCTACAAGATCCTCAAGATGAAGCGCGATGGAATTATCTTAGAATTTTTCAAGATCCTGGCAAATGCCAAGGACAGTCGGGGCGAGCTGCTGAGTAAATACGAACGTGCTGCCGAGATGATGGCGCTTGCCAACACCGTTGAAGGTGCAATCGGCGTGAAATCTGCGGCATTCTCTGTCAAGGAAGTACCGCAGATCACCTTGAAGAGCAAGAACATCATGGGAGTCGTTGTCCCCCAGATCGCCTCAAGCAAAGTCAAGAAGAGCGTTGTTGACCGCGGTTATGGCGTACTCGGTACTTCCACCGTAATCGATGATACCGCATCGGCCTTCGAGGAACTGGTTGAGTCCATCATCGAGAGTGCCGAGATCGAGACCACCATGAAACGGCTTCTCGACGAGATCGAGAAGACGAAACGGCGTGTCAATGCGCTTGAGTTCAAGGTCATCCCCGAGCTTACCGAAGCCCGGGACTTCATCAAGATGCGCCTTGACGAGATGGAACGCGAAGAGCTCTTCCGGATGAAGCGGATCAAAGCCCGGAGCACTTCATAGACCGAAAAGGCGGGGTGTGGATGACAATCGGGACGATCAGGGAGCTGGGTGCTGAAAAGAAGACCGTGCTGCTCCGGCTCGACCTGAATTCGCCGATCGACCCCGCCTCCAACCTTATACTCGACGATAAAAGGTTCCGGGAACACATCCCCACCATCAATGCTCTTACCGGAAGCCGCGTAGTGATCGTCACCCATCAGAGCCGGCCGGGAAAGAAGGACTTCACAACCCTTGAAGCCCATGCCGAAAAGCTGGAACAGCTCCTGAATAGACCGGTCATGTACGTGGACAGCATCTTCGGGAAACACGCCCGGGACGCTGTCCATGCCATGAAGATCGGCGACATAGTCATGCTGGAGAATGTCCGTTTCAATGCTGAGGAGAATCTGACATTAAAACCGGAAGAGGCGAAAAAAACGCACCTCGTCAGGAAACTCTCCTCGATGGCTGACGTTTTTATCAACGACGCGTTCGGCACTGCTCACCGTTCCCAACCGACGGTAGTCGGCCTCCCGCTGGCCATGCGTTCCGCGGCAGGGCTCCTGATGGAAAAAGAGGTGTCAACCCTCTCAAAAGTCTTCAAGGGCGCACCCCGCCCGGTCTGCATGGTTCTTGGCGGTACCAAGGTGGACGACTCGATCAGCGTTGCACACTATGTACTGGACAATGGGATAGCCGACCGGGTCATTGTCATCGGCGTCGTTGCCAACGTCTTTTTGATTGCAGCAGGGCACAATATCGGTAAACCCTCCATGCAGCTGATTGCCCAGCTCCAATACCAGGCTGAGATCGAAAAGGCGAAGGAGATCCTCGCACAGTACAGGGACCGCGTTGTCATGCCGGAGACTGTTGCCGTCCGCGAGAAGAACCACCGGGCCGAGTACCCGGTTGCGAAGATCCCCGAAGACACGCCGGTCCTCGATATCGGTATGGATGCCATCCATGACTTTGTCGGCGTCCTTAAAACGTCCGGAACCGTGGTCTTCAACGGCCCGGCCGGACTCTTCGAGGATGCGGACTTTGCCACCGGTACCTACGAGATGCTCAAGGCAGCCTCCCGGGTGGAATTCTCAGTCGTAGGCGGCGGCCATACGGCGGCGGTTATTGAGAAGATGGGACTTGAGGGGGACTTCACCCACATATCCACCGGTGGCGGAGCCTGTATCGAGTTCCTGACCGGCAAGAAACTCCCGGCAGTTGATGCCCTTGAGCAGTCAAAAAAGATATTCGGATGATCTTTTTTATTTTTTCAACAGTGCAGGGACCATACCCTTTGAGGGAGGATTTTTCCCCGGTGTGGGATTGCCCGCAGGTTCACTGGATGGAGAAATACTCACTGCGGGAGGCGGTGCGCTTACCACCTCAACGGTGTCACCGATTTCATTCTTTTTCTCCCTGCTCATGGCACTGAGCACTGCAAATGAGAATAGCAGGGCAGTGAACATGAACAGGCAAATGGCGAAGAGGAGGGTTGTTCCCAGAATTATGGTAATTATCCCTTCCTGAAGGACTGCCCAGGCACCGGGAAGAAACATGCACCAGAACAGCACCACAGCGATCTTTGTGGATTCAACCGGGCCCGTGATGCCCCGTGTGCGCGTTGCCTCCTCATCTCCAGGGGAGAGCCGGTCGATCATTTTACCGAGGGCGATAAGCGCAACACTGCAGACAATGGAAAAGACTCCGACAACTGCCAGGAGCGACAGGATTATTTCATTCATCTGGTCATCCCGAAATGATCTCTTATTTCCCACCGCGCCATAAAAAGTATTCCAAATGTGAGGTCAGGGATCATCCCTGGAAAAAAGGATTACGTCGGAAGTATGAGGGGGATATAACCGTTTGTTGAGAGAAATTTACACATGAGAGAAATTTATCCAATTTTATGCTCATGGCAGAGACTGTACCGGCGAACCGTGGGGAAAGGGTTGCACTATCGTACAAATTATCCCGCTCTATTTACCATAAGATCAATAAACTCGCGTACGGGGAAAAGAAATTCTCCACGGTCTCCGACTGTATCACGCAAGACTTATTATCTTTCGTCGATTAACACGACAGGGAACAGTTCAGGAAGCTGTTCAGGGACTTCATCTCATCAGATGAGGGCCGGGATCTCATGAAAACGGGATGAAAGAAGTCCTGCCCGATGGGGTATCGCACCAGAAAATCGATGCGAGCGATGTTAAGAAGGGGAATTCAAAGGTAACATACTTCCACCTCTTCTTTTTCCTGAACCGTAACCGGTGGTATTGAAAAATTATTGACTTTGGACCATTGAACCATGCAGATCCGGGTCATTGCTGTCGGGAAGATCAAAGAGAAATTCCTGCAGGAGGGCATTGCCGAGTATCAGAAGCGTCTCCGCCCTTACGTGAAGCTGCAGGTTGTCGAACTGGCAGAAGAGAAACGGCCTCAGCGGGCCTCGCCGGCGACTGAGTCGGCGGCGATGGGGAAGGAAGGGGATCGGATCCTTGCGGCGATATCCGAAGGCTCTTTTGTCCTCGCTCTTGACGTGAAGGGGCAGAGCTGGTCGAGCGAGGAGCTGGCTGCCATGTTCCGGGAATGGGAGCTTGCCGGGCAGAACCAGCTCGCCTTTGTGATCGGCGGGGATCTCGGGCTTTCCCCGGCAGTCTATGCCCGGAGCAATCTCCGGCTCTCGCTTTCAAAAATGACCTTCACCCACCCGATGGCACGGCTCCTCCTCCTGGAGCAGCTCTACCGGGCGTGCCGGATCAACAGCGGGGAACCGTACCATAAGTAGGAATATGATTTTCCCCGTTCCCCTCAGTGTCCCGATCCGTATTTTTATCCGTCGACCTGGAGAACAGGGAGAATATGACCCAGAAAGAGCACCCCACAAAACTGGTTGACGAGAAGTCCGGTCTCATGGAATGCCTTGTCTGGAGCGAAAAGTACCAGACCCCCGTGAAGCAGGGAGCGGACGGGTAGTTCCTCCCCGAGAACAGGGAATGCGTCAACAAGTGCCGGCTGATCCATCACGATGAGAAACCCGCAAAGAATACGTGATTTTTGCCCACCCCCACTTTCTTATTTCCCTCCCGCCAATAGCATCGCATGACCCTGATGTACCCGGGGTGGCTTTCCGTATGAGTGGTGAACCGCAGGGCTTGTAATTCTGCAGGGTAAGAGAATCCTTCCGCGACTGTTCCGGCGAGATCGTCTTTGGCATGTTTCGGATGGGACGGTCTCAATCTTCGGGCTCCGTGGCCGGCATGGTTGCCGGAGCACAATCCGGCAATATTGCGTTCCTTGCCGGTGCAACCGCAGCAGTAGCTGCAAACGGTCTCAATGATGGCCGGCGTTTTCCTTGACCTTGAGTCCGAGAAGAACACCGCCCGGGTCGAGGCGGAGCAGCGGACGGCCGGGATCTGCCGCGATCCCGATGGTGCGGTCAACAAGATGATCCGGGACCTGCATGGTACCGGCCTGAGTGCAGTGAGTCTTGGTGCGATCCGTGCGGACCTTCAGAGAAGGATCCACTCGCCATCCAGAAGTTTGAGGATGCCATTGCCGGCGTGGCGTTCGGCTGGATAATCAGCTGAACACCGGCAGGGGGGCGCCCCGGAATAAAAGTTCATTTTTTTCAATCAGACCGATGGCAGAACCGGTTCCATAGTATACTTATTTATAACCGGGTTGCATCATCCTAGTCCAATGTATTCGTCCGCAGTTCTCGTAACAGACGACGCGACCCATGTACGGGCCAATCGTGGTAAGCGGAAGCTATTTTTCATCCTGTAGGATCCGTGGATACGGCAATCAGAAAGAGTTCTGGTATCGTTGTTTGAATTTTGAAAAAAAAGTACGGTGGATATATGGAAATAAGTCTTGAGCAGCAGGATGGCGAATGGTATAATTCCTTCCCCCACAGAGGAGGTGTCTACGACCTGATTTACACGGCAGTGTCCGCCACAGGTACAGAAGATCGTCTGCGGGCAGTTGTTGCACTGGGAAAGAGCGGGGATCCGCGTGCGGTCAGGCCCCTGGGAGACCTGCTCGGCGATACAGACAGGGAGATCCGGCTGGCTGCAACAACGGCTCTTGGCAACCTTAAAAGCGGCCGCCCCGTGGATGAGCTGATCGGACGGCTGCGGGACCGGAGCGAGGAGATGCTGATTCGCGAGCAAGCGGCCGTTGCACTCAACGCTATCCGGAGTACCGGGGCTCTTTACGGGCTCAGGGAGTTTATTGAGGATGATGACGAGGATCGGGAACTCCGCTCGTACGCCGGAAATCTGCTGAAGGATAGCGGGACCCTCTGAGCGGGAATCCATCAGACCCCCCGGTCTCACCCGTACCGGCTCAAAACGCCGGTTGCTTCTTCTCCTGCGAGAACTTAGGGAACTCTTTCATTAATCCGTCATCCTTACACCCGATGCAATCCAACAGGTTCCTGCAATGAAACCTCACCAAACCCCTGTAGCAGGCAACACCTGCAGCCGTTGCGGCGAGTGCTGCCGCTGGCTCCCCCTTGTTCTCGTCCGACAGTGCAAACCCCACCAGCTGCATTACCTCCGCGAGCGGGGGCTGAAGGAAGCGGACGGTTATTTCCTTGCTGATGCCCCGTGCCGGCACCTGCGCGAAGAGGAGCCGGATGACAACGGGGTCCGGAAATGGGGATGTGCCATTTACGAGACCCGGCCTGCTACCTGCCGGGATTTCTGCGGCAAACCACTGAGTGGCGGGAAGCGGTATCACGTACCGGAAGGGTGCACGATGGCGGGTGGCAGGAGCAGTATGCCGGATGAAGGTTCTGCTGCTGGCAGGGAGTAATCCGCCAGGCGGGATATTCTTCTTCTCCCTTCCAGAGAGGGTTTTATTATGGTTTTTTCCAGGAGGGGGGTAGGGGGTACCCCCCTACCCGCATGTACGCAAGCGCGGGTTCGCGTGGAGTTCCGACGGAGAAGGGGCCAGTCAGGTATATGTAAGACAGGGGGGGTACCCCCACGTGTTTTAATGAGGAACCCCACCTGCCCCCCTCCGGATTTTTTGGCAGTGGGGGGGGTAGTCCCCCCACCCCCTAACCCAGGATTGAGTAACGTACATGTTTGCGCAGCAGCTGGGGCAGAGTTTCGCGTGGAGTCATCGCCGGAGTGCTCCGACAGTTCACACTCCCGAAATCGGGCAGGGGGGTTGGATCGGGCCTGAGGGCGGGGGGGTGGTACCCCCCACCTCCCCCCCATGCAGGTGGGGGGGTAGTCCCCCTCCGGAAAATTTTTGGGAGGGGGGGAGGGGGTACCACCCCCCTTTTATCAATCTTTCAGCAGGATTTGGGTGCCGGTTTTCCATCAAACCCTGCTGAAAAATTTTTCATCGCGATCATGATCGCGATCAAAAATGTGATCCAGATGAATCAAACCTTGATTTTATTTTTTCAACCAGACTTTGATTTTTTATTTTCAACCGGACTTTGATTGAAAAATGCTATCCGTGATCGGGTCTCCGTTGTGAACAGCCTGTTCTGGTTTAGACAAACCCGTTTAACTTTTTTCAACCGGACCTTGATTTTTTATTTTCAATCAAACCTTGATTAAAAAATTTTCAGCAGACTTTGATTTGAAAATTTTCATCGTGATCGGGATAGCGGTCGAAAAGCTGAGCTGGATCAATCAGAGTTTGATTTAAATTTTAATCATACTTTGTGGAAAAGAGAGTCCCTATCCATTCCTCAGCACCACCGCCCGGTTCACAAAGAAGAACGACCGGTCAACCTGGAGGAACTCCGCCTCCTCTGCCAGCGCAAGGTTGTCCCGGAACTCCTTGCCGGACACGATGAACGGGGGCTCGGTATAGAAGAGCGTCCCGCCCGGTTTGAGAAGCAGGGCGATCTCCCGGAATAACTTCGCCGGGTCAGGCACTTCGTGGACGACAAAGATAGTGAATGCTGCATCAAAGGTCCCGTTCAGGTCCGCGGGCAGATTGATAGAGTCAGGCTGACACTGGTGTGTCGTGACGCGTGGCATCAGGCCGTCGGGCTCCAGTTTTCCCCGGAGGATCCCGAGCATCTCCTTCTGCAGATCAACAGCGAAGACCTGCCCGTTTTCACCCACCCGCCTGGCAAACTCGCGGGTAAAGAACCCCGGACCACAGCCGAAATCGAGGACCCGGTTGCCGGGCTTTACATACTTCTCCGCGAGCCGGTCGGGGCGGTACAGGAACCGGCGCAAGCGGGTATCAAGATGGCTGGCTTTCTCCGCCGAGAAGACCTCGTGGTGGTGTTTTTTGGAATTTTCATTATGATTCATACAGAAAGGTGGGAGCAGAGCTGGGATAACAGTTCTGAGAGAAAACAGGCGAATGGAGGGAAAGGGAGCTTACCGGTTTTTTTAGAGTACTTCACCAATGTCTGTTATCCCGGTGCAACCCCCTTTATCACAATCAGCTCGCCATACGCCGCACCCTCCCGGAGTTTCCGGGCTTCCTGGTACTCGGGCGAGTGGTGGAACTCCCGTGCTCTCGCAACCGAAGGGAACTGCAGGATGATGATCCTGCGGGTCTCATCCCGTCCCTCCGGTGTCAGGGAAGATTCAGACCGGGCTATGATTTTTCCGCCGTATCGTTGAATGACCGATGGTGCGGCTTTCTGGTAGTGCTGGTACTGGTCCCGGTCCCTGATATCCACCCGTGCGATACTATATGCCGGCATCATCTCCTCCCCGCGATAGTATGGGATTTTCCCCTCAAGGCAGAATAGGCACCCTTGACCGGTACAGGGCATGGAAACGGTCGATGATCATGGTGAAATAGATTGCAAAGCAGAACCCGAATAATTGCTGGGCATCGTTCAGCGACATGGTACTTGTGCCCGATCAGTCTGGCCGCATACTCTTCTAAAAAGAACGAATTTCCGGTTATTTACGGGAATTATTCCTTGGGCGGGTTCATCTGGTTGTTCGCGTATGCCATGGACGTGTCG
>JBAVWM010000156.1:0-1673 GCA_049697815.1 Methanoregula sp.
GCTTCCACCGCGACAGGAGCTCCTTTCGTTCCCGTTCGCTCCGCAATGGCGGGTTTACCTTACAAAAGGCATTGCTCTTGTCAAACAGTTCACGCGAAAGAAAGAGATGGTGGGGTGTTGCCTCAACGCTCCCCCGGGCAGCATCTACGGCCGCACCGGTACTCATGTGGCAGAAATGGAGCCGGCATCCCGCTGTATTGGCATGCAGGACTGACCGCACTGCCCGCAGTTCCCCCTCTGAAGAGCGGACCTGCGCATGGGAATCAAGCGTGGTGTCGGGGCCCGGAAGTACCTCTTCGGCATGGATCGTTGCAAGCCCGCCAAGCGAATGTATCTGGGTGAGTGCGGTCCCGAGTTCCTGCGGGGTGACCGCATCACCATAACTGGAGGGGGCAGAGAATATCTCGCCAAACGCCAGAGCCCCGGCACTCCACATGGCCGGTACCGGTGTATCACGGGTCACGCCGCTGTTGATTGCGAAGTGACAGAACGCGTTTTCCTTTGCCTCAAAGACACGCGCACGGAGCGTTTCGGGCGTGATAACCGGCGGGATCGTGTTCGGCTGATCCACGATAACGGTCACCCCGCCGGCAAGGGCGCTTTTCGTCCCGCTCTCCCAGTCCTCTTTTGCGGACTGCGGACCACCTCTCATATGCACATGCATATCGGTTGCTGCCGGAATGACGAACAGGCCGGTACAGTCTATCACCCGCTCTGCAGGGATGCCTGCGCCGATATGGCTGACAGTCCCGTCCTTTATGGTGACATCTGCAATCCGTCCGTCCGGAAGACTGACGTTTTCGAGTACGAGGGTGGGGCCTGATTGCATAGTACTCACTTTTTCTGCACACCCATAAAGACATGGGGACAGCAGAGGGATCCTGGAAGAAAAAAAAGAGGGGAACCAACAGGTATTCAATCCGGAGAGGGCAATACTCCCTCCACTGCAGCCAACCGGCCGGTATATCCGGGTGAAACCGGCTGTTATGGCACGGAAAAAGAGGTCAGACCATGGATACGATAATAAAAACAACGCTGGGTTTGTTCATTGTTATTCTTGTAGCATTCTCGGGAACAACCCTGTACACGGTGTATACAGAGACTGCCTACCGGAACACGCTGTCCGGCAACTATACCTATACCTGTACGATCACCACGGATGCTCCGCTCTACAATGTAACGCTTTTTATTCCGGTGCCTGTTGACAACACGGGCAATTCCCCGATGGCAGCGAAATTCAGCAGCCAGATGATGAACGGCGTGCCGGCGGACTGGAAAACAACCCTCTTCGACACGGGAAAATCCACGCTCGTAAAGGTCACGACACCGGCAATCGTCACGCCGGAAGGAACGTCGGCCCGGCACCCGTACACGATAACCTTCTCCTCAGAGACCGCGTCACGAAAACCCATCGATACCAGGAATCCTGTTGAGAAGAGCGCGATGTTCCGGCCGGTCCAGGCACTGAGCGAGATCGCCTGCCCGCAGAAACCTGCGGACGATAATACCACCCGGTGTTTTACCTATACGACGTCCCTGTACGCGGATTACGGGACAGCCCCAGATACAACCGTGACGATAACCTCCGAAGTCAGCGGGAAGAATACCTGGAACATCTTCGAACCGCGTTCCAACGAGTACCATACGGATATCAGCACCAGCATGAAAGGAGA
>JBAVWM010000157.1:0-5916 GCA_049697815.1 Methanoregula sp.
TCCGCAAGACCAACCGGCACATCATTGTGCAGCTTGTCACGGCTGAGATGGACGGCGACCGTACCCTCGTAGCAGCAAATTCTGCCGAGCTGGAAAAATACGGATACAAGGGATCAACTTCCAGCACGCCGGCGGCATACCTTACGGGGATGCTCTTTGCGGTAAAAGCAAAGAAAGCACAGCAGGAGAGTGCAATCCTTGATATCGGTCTCAACCGGGCAACCCCGGGGGCACGTGTCTTTGCAGCACTCAAGGGTGCAGTCGAAGCAGGTCTCGAGATCCCGCACGGCGAGGAGATCCTCCCGTCGGATGAGCGTGCCAAGGGGGCGCATATCGCCGCATACAACAAGAATGCAGGGGATATCGTGAAAAATGTCGAACAGGTGGCAGATGCCATAAAAAAGGAGCTGGCATAAATGGCATACGAACGAGAAGAGTGGCACCCGGTCACTGGTCTTGGTAAGCTCGTCGCCTCAGGAGAGATCAAGAGTATCGACCAGATCCTTGAGAGCGGGAGACCCATCAAGGAACCCCAGATTGTCGATCAGTTCCTTCCCGATCTGGAAGACGAAGTCCTCGATATTGCAATGATGCAGCGCATGACCGACTCAGGTCGGCGTGTTCAGTTCCGTGCAGTCGTTATTGTGGGTAACCGCAACGGCTACATCGGCTTTGGCCAGGGCAAGGATGTTCAGGTTGGCGATGCGATCAAGAAAGCCATCGTCAAGGCCAAGATGAATTTAATTAAGGTACGGCGCGGCTGCGGCAGCTGGGAATGCGGGTGCGATGTAACACACTCCATCCCCATGCAGGTGCAGGGGACTGCGGGCAGTGTCAAGGTGACGCTCAAACCGGCGCCGCAGGGCATCGGGCTTGTCACGGGGGACATCAGCAAGAAAGTGCTGGAGCTCGCAGGCATCAAGGACGTCTGGACCTTTGCACGCGGACAGACCCGGACCACCATCAACTTTGCAAAGGCAACCTTCAACGCCCTCAACGAGACCAATATGATCAGAACAGGGAGGTCTCCGTAAATGTACGCGGTTGTACAGGTCCGCGGTGTGGTAAAGACCCGCCAGGACATCAAGGATACCCTGAAGATGCTGCGCCTTCACCATATCAACCACTGCGTCCTCATTCCGGACTCACCCCAGAACCTGGGGATGATCCGCAAGGTAAAGGATTACGTAGCGTTTGGAGAGGTTGATGCAACGACCGTGGAGACGCTGCTGCAGACGCGCGGCAGGGTCATTGGCGATGCGCCGCTGACCGATGAATACATCAAATCCAATTCGTCCTATGCTACCATCGGGGATTTTGCAAAAGCACTTGCGGGCGGTGAAACGAAACTGCGCGATATCCCCGGGCTCAAGCCGGTGCTGCGTCTTCACCCCCCGCGCAAGGGACACAAGACCACCAAGCGCACGTTCCCTCAGGGCGGAGCGCTTGGCTATTATGGTCAGGAGATCAATACTCTCCTCTATAAGATGAGGTGAAGCAGGATGCCAACAAACAAACGTTCAAAGTACCGCGGATCGCGGACATGCGGCGGCGGCACCCACAAGAACCGGCGTGGTGCAGGAAACCGTGGCGGAAGAGGCCGTGCCGGCATTAATGCCCACCACTTTGTCAAGTGGTACAAGGAGATGGGCGGGCCGGTCTTTGGCAAGAACGGGTTCTGTAACCAGACTGCAACCGAAGTAACGACCATCGATATCGGTGCGCTGGACCAGATCGTCCCCTCGCTTCTGGCTCAGGGTATTGCAAAGCAGGAAGGAGATACCGTCGTGATAAACGCGGCTGAAATGGGCATCAAGAAAGTGCTTGGCAGCGGTAAGGTCACGAATAAGATCAACATCTCCGCACCTGCGTTCTCTGAAACCGCGAAGGCGAAGATCGAGAAAATGGGCGGAAAGGCGCAGGTAGCCTGATCCGCCCCCAATATTTTTTGGTGAAACCATGGGAAACCTGCTGGATCGAATGGAACCCCTGCTGGCTGCAATGCCCGCAGTCAAGAGCCCTGAAGGTCATGTCCATTTCAAGAACAAGTTGATCTGGACTGTTGCGATACTGATTCTGTATTTTGCCCTGACGAATGTACCCCTTTTTGGACTCGCTCCCGCAAGCCAGGATATGTTTGCTGCATATCGGGCACTCCTTGCCGGTGCAAGCGGATCGCTTGTTCAATTAGGTATCGGGCCTATCGTCACGGCATCCATCGTGCTTCAGCTGCTCAAAGGTGCAGATATCCTCCACATTGATACCAGCGAGACGCGCGGCCAGGTCATGTACATGGGATTGCAGAAACTGCTCATCTTCGTCATGATCGTTGTCGAAGCATTACCGAACCTTGTCGGGGGATTCATGGTACCCGATCCAGTCATCGCCAACCAGTTCTTTGGCGGCAATACGTTTGCAGTATCTTTTATTATCTTCCTCCAGATCTGTATCGGCGGTGTCCTGATCTTCTTCATGGATGAAGTGGTCACGAAATGGGGTATCGGTTCCGGGGTCGGTCTCTTCATCATAGCCGGTATCTCGCAGGCACTTGTCAGCGGGTTCATCAGCTGGGCCAAGATCACCGACCAGTATCCTGAAGGTTTTTTCCCGCGCGCCGTTGCCATCGGTCTCGATGGCGGGAGTTATCTGACATACTTTAATACGGACCTGCTTGCATTTATCACGACTATTGTCATCTTCCTCGTCATCGTCTATGTGGAATCGACCAGGATCGAGATCCCGCTTGCCCATGCACAGGTGCGCGGCGCACGCGCGCGGTTCCCGGTCAAGCTGATCTACGCAAGCGTCCTGCCGATGATCCTTGTCCGTGTCCTGCAGGCCAATATCCAGATGGTGGGCATGTTCCTCTCGAATATCGGGATCACCATCTTCGGTACCTTCGTTGGCACGAACCCCATAAACGGCATTATGTGGTACCTGAACCCGATCAACGGGCCCTCGCAATGGATGTGGTGGAGTTACGATCTCCTCCATCCGCCATGGCAGATTCTTGTACGTATGGGCATCGATATCATCTTCATGGTAGTCGGTGGTGCGATCTTCGCCCTGTTCTGGATCAAAACTGCCGGACTCGATTCAAAGGATGTTGCCCGCCAGATCCAGTTATCCGGCATGTCCATTCCCGGCTACCGCAGGAATCCGCAGGTACTGGAAAAGTACCTTGACCGGTACATCCCCCGCGTCACGGTTATCGGGGGTGTCTTTATTGGTGCGCTCAGTGTTGTCGCAAACCTCTTTGGTGTCATTGGAGGCGTAAGTGGTACCGGGCTTCTCCTGACGGTCAGTATCACCTACCGGCTCTATGAAGAGATTGCGAGCCAACAGATCATGGAGATGTACCCGTTCATGCGGACATTCTTTGGAAAAGACTGAGGCAGGGGAGGAATGAGGATGGAAGGAAAAAAGGTCATTATCACCGGTGTACCGGGCGTCGGCAAGACTACGGTCGTTAACGAGGCATTAAAGAAACTCGAGGCAGAGGGTATCAGGTACCAGTCGATCAATTTCGGCAGCTTCATGTTTGAGGTTGCAAAAACGGAAAACATCGTACAGGACCGCGACCAGATGCGCACGCTGGACCGGGCAGTCCAGAAGCAGCTGCAGCAGCGCGCCGGCCAGGCAATCGCGAAGATTGCGGGCAATGTCTTGATCGATACCCATGCATCGGTCAAAACCCCCAAAGGCTATCTCGCAGGGCTCCCGGAATGGGTGCTCCGCGAGATCATGCCGGATTGTATCGTGCTTGTTGAAACGGATGATGACCAGGTCCTTATGCGTCGTCTTACGGATGAGACAAGGACACGGGACAAGGAAGGCTCCCGCTCGATTGCAGAGCACCAGCAGTTCAACCGCGCTATCGCGGCAGCATACGCGATGCTGACGGGCTGCACGATAAAAATGATCACGAACGCCGACTTTTTACTCGATCGTGCGTCGTCGGAACTCGCAGAAGTTCTCAGGTGAACGGATGGATTTTGGAAAGGTCTGGGATAAATACGGCATGCTGATAGCGATGGGCTTCATGATGCTCGTGATGTGGGCATACACTGTTGAATGGTTGCGCGCGAGTGTCGGACAGGGAATCGACAGCGTATTGGCACCCTTGGTCAACAGCTTTGGGATCCCGTTCTATATTCTGATCGTGATCCTCTCGGCTTTCACCGGGCTGTACTCTTCCACCATCCAGAAATACACCATAGACTACGATAAAATGACGGAGACGCAGGAGCGGATGAAGGAGTTCCAGACAGAGTACCGGGAAGCCCAGCTCTCGCAGGATGAGAAGAAGATCAAGAAGCTGGAAGCAAGGAAAGACCGGGTCATGAAGGAGCAGATGGAGATGTCCCAGCAGCAGTTCAAACCGATGATATATATCATGGTCCTGACCATCCCGATCTTCTTCTGGCTCCTGTACCGGCTTGCTCAGACTAACAGTACCATAACGATGCCGTATTTCGGGACACACGCCCTCACTAATCCTATCATCTGGATCGTCCCGGCGTGGATCCTCTGGTACATGATCTGTTCGATCACCATAAGCCAGGTGATCAGGAAGGCCCTGAACATCGGGGGGCTCTGATGCGGATCACGGTGAGCGGGCTCCCCGGGAGCGGGACCACCTCACTCTCACGCTATCTTGCAGAACGTCACGGGTTTACCATGATCTCGGCTGGCGAGGTATTCCGCCAGCTTGCCAGTGAGCACAACATGGAACTGGCCGCGTTTGGCCGCCTTGCAGAAGAGGACCCGGCCTTTGACCGGATGATTGATGCGCGCCAGAAGGAGATTGCAGCAGAGCGCGACAATATCATTGTCGAGGGCAGGCTTTCCGGCTGGATGGTGGAGGACGCCGATCTCAAAATATGGCTGTATGCCCCCATCGGCTGCCGGATCAATCGGATCGCGTTCCGCGACCAGATCACCGATGAAAAGACTGCGGAGCAGCTGACGCTTGAACGCGAACGGTGCGAAGCTGGCAGGTACCAGTCCTACTATTCTATCGATATCGGGGATCTCTCGATATACCACCTGATCCTCAACTCGGCGCACTGGCGTGTTGAAGGACTGGGAGCGATCGCAGACACCGCCATTGCGCACATCAGGCCCCCGGAAAACGCATGAGGGTGGTTTTCTCTCCTATGGATTTTACGATACTGTTCTGCTGGTAGTATTCCACAGCACAGGTATCAGGGAATCGTTTAAACAGTAGTACGGGGTATGATTTCTTGTGGCAGATACTATTGCTGTAATGGTTGTCCCTATGTGGGAGGAAGAAGAGATCGCCGCTCTCTATAAAGCCGGAGGCTGGTGGAAGGAGGAATACAAAACCGAAGATCTCCGCCACCTCATACGGGGAAGTTTTGCGTTTGCTGTCGCGAAGGATACGAAGACCGGCCGGGCGATTGGCATGGGTCGTGTCATTGCCGATGGTGTTTCGGACGGTTATATCCAGGATCTCGTTGTCTTCCCGCAGTACCGGAAGAGCGGGATTGGCACGCAGATCGTTGCAACTCTGGTCAACCGATGCCTGCAGTCGGGCATCACCTGGATTGGTCTTATCGCCGAGCCGGATACGGAAAAATTTTACCGCCCGCTGGGGTTCTATCCCATGGAAAGACACGTCCCGCTCATTTTCCGGAGGGAGTCCTGATGCTGAGCCAGGATGATTTTGTGCCCGTCACGCTTGCCGACCGGGATTTTTTTACCCGGCATTACGAGCTGTACCCGCAGACCCACAGCGATAACACCTTTACGAATATGGTCTGCTGGAACCATTATGCCCATTATACCTATGCCTATGTTGAAAAAAATATCATCATTGCCAGCACGATCGGCAGTGTTACCCGG
Source organism: Methanoregula sp. (assembly GCA_049697815.1). Classification (GTDB taxonomy): domain Archaea; phylum Halobacteriota; class Methanomicrobia; order Methanomicrobiales; family Methanospirillaceae; genus Methanoregula. The sequence continues at coordinate 5,869 of JBAVWM010000157.1, forward strand.
TTCCGCCCGCCGATCGGTCCCCGCAACCCGGCACTCCTCCACTCGCTC
>JBAVWM010000158.1:0-1876 GCA_049697815.1 Methanoregula sp.
CATCCTTCTTTTACCGGAACGGGACATATCAGAATGTCCACCGGTAAAAAAAAATTAATTGATATAGGCTGCCTTCCCGAGCTTCGGCTCAAAGAACTTGTCTGCCTCCGTGCGGATCGCATGCGAGAAGAGCGCCAGCGGTATCTCCGACGGACAGCCCTCTTCGCACTGCCCGCAGTTGATGCAGGAATCGGAGATGTGCGCAAAGCGGCGCAGGTGGAACATCGGGTCGGCCGGGATGAAACCAGCGCGAACCATCTGATCAGGCTGTTTCCACTTGTCAGCAATAGTGACACAGACCGGACAATGATCGATGCATGCGTAACACTTCATGCAACGCCCGGTCTCCTTGGCAATGGTCTCCCAGAGGTTGGGTGCGAGTGCGTCAAAGTCGTGCTTGCGCCACTTGTCACCGAGCTTGTACATCGCATTCTCGACCTTGGCGCGGATCTCGACACCCTTGGGGTTTGCCGCTTCCGTGCTCAGTTTCTTGGCTTTGACTGCTCCGTCGAGAAGTTTTGCACCCTTCTCGCTGCACACCTCAACGAAGGTCGCCTTGCCGGCCTTGTCGCCTATGACACCCCAGTTCCCGCAGGCAAGGTCTGCCTGTCGGGGCACTTTCAGCTTGCAGCGGCGGCAGTTCGACCTGCGGCCGTAGCCGGCCTCTTCAAGCTCATCCATGGAGATGCCCTTGTGGCCTCCCTCGTACTCGATGATGAACTGGCCCTTGTCGATCTCTTCCTTGGTGACCGTGTTCGGGTCGACGCCAAACTTTTCTTTGATCATCCTTCGTGCAGCAACCGGGCTGACCGATCCACCGCAGTTGACACCGATCATGACGATGTTGTCAAGGTTGACCTGCTTGCGTTTTGCGAGCTCAAGGAGGCCCATCATATCGCATCCCTTGACAACCATTCCCAGCTTCTCACCGGAAATCTTGGGCGCGTACTCCATCACCAGTTTGGAGAGGAGGAGCGTTCCGCAGTGGAGCGAGCCGGCGCAGGCATCAAGGTCACTGGGATTAATGACTATGGTCGGGACCGCATCGTACAGGTCGACACCACGCTTGACGGCAAGAACGGCATCCACCGTCTTGCTCTCGAGCGCATACTTCAGGAGCTCGGTTACCGCACCGCCACATTCCGCCTTCTTTGCAAGGCCGGCATCATTGGTCCATGCATAGAGCATTTCGCCTTTTTTTGCCATTTACGCCACCTTCTCAACCTTGACGGCACAATGTTTCAGCTCAGGCATCTTGGAGAGCGGATCGAGTGCGGTGTTGGTAAGGTTGTTGACACCCTGGTTGAAGTGCATGGTCATGTACAGGACCTTCGGTGCAACATCATCCGTCACCCGTGCCTTGGTTATCGTTTCGCCACGGCGGCTCGTGATCTTGAGCTTATCACCTTCCATGACGCCCATCTGCTTTGCATCTTCCGTGTTGATCTGAACATAGGACTCGGGCACTTCATAGTGCAGCTGTGCGGCACGATCCGTCTGGGTCCTTGTATGGTAGTGGAAGATCAGGCGCCCGGTCATCATGGTGAACGGATATTGTGCATCCGCAACTTCCGCCGGTGGGTGGTACTCGAGACCGAACATGGTGCCTTTCCCATCCGCCGCGGAGAACTTGCCGATGTGGAGGATCGGGGTCCCCGGGTGCTCGACCGTCGGGCAGGGCCAGTGGACGGACTCGGGCTTCTCCATCTTTTCATAAGTGACGCCGAACTGGCCCGGGGTCACTGCCCGCATGTCGTCCCAGACATCCTTGGCAGACTTCCAGTCAAAGCCCTTGAGGCCCATCTTCTTTGCTAGCAGGGCAATGATCTCCCAGTCGTACTTCGACTGGCCGGGGCCGTCAACGGCCTTCCGGACA
>JBAVWM010000159.1:0-2126 GCA_049697815.1 Methanoregula sp.
GGCAAACTCAAGCCATGCCTGCTCCGGACGGACAACCACGTTGATATCCGCGGCAGATACGGAAAAGAACTCGAGGACCTTTTTATCGAGGCAGTCCGCCGGCGCGAACCATTTTACACATGAGAGATTCCCGCAAACCCCGATCGGGAACCCATACGCCACCTGTACCCGGCCCGGACAAAGGCAATATATTTACGATGCCATTGCGAACTAAAGGGGTATGCAGGATGATAACGAGTTCATTTTGGTCCTCCGGCACCTGTATGAAAAATCCCTGATGCTCCACGATATCGGGAGTTTTCATAAAGTGCTCTATTTCTATTTCATCGACTCGCTCGCCCATATCGATTATACTGCCAGCCTCTACTCCTATAACTACGAGTCGCCCAAAAATATCATGGGCGCTGAATACCTGCGCTGGCGTATTGACGAGGAAAAGAAAGGGGACCGGGCCAGATTTCCCGGCTTCATCAACTGGCTTAAGGAGAACAGGCCCGAGAAGTTTGCAAAGCTGCCCTCCCTCTGGCAGATGATTTACGATACCGGGGACCCGGCATGTTACCGGAGTTTCCGGATCGTGCCCGATCCCGACAGCAGGGAGCCCCTGACCCCGGACTTCTTCTACGCTGTTATCGATGAGTTCTTCGATCCGGAATTCTTAAAGAGCCTGTATGACGATGCGTCGCTGAGTGTGCTGTTTAAGGAATACTTGAGCCAGACCTGATAGTTGCGGTGTCCCAGCCATGCATGTAAGCCGGATCTGTTCGGACCTGGTAAAAATCAAAAGCGAAAACCCCCCCGGGCGTACGGATGAGGTCATCGAGTACATCCGGGTTTTTCTCGATGGTCTCGGCATACGGTCTGCCGTTTCCGGAAATGCCGGCGGCATGTGCAACCTGGTCAGCCAGGAGACGGCAAAACGCCTGCTTTTATGCGGGCATGTCGATGTGGTGCCGGTACGGGATGCGGCATGGACATACCCCCCGTTCTCGGGAAGGATTGACGAACAGTTCGTGTACGGGCGCGGTTCAACCGATATGAAAGGAGGGTGTGCGTCGATACTCTCCGCGTGCGAGAAGGTCGTGGACTCCGGCGGGGACCTTACCGCAACGCTGGTCTTTGTCTGTGACGAAGAGACCGGAGGCGTTAACGGGATCCGCCGGCTCCTCGCCCGCCACCTGCTTGCCCCGGCAGACTGCCTGATCGCAGAACCAACGCCGGCACGACATCCCGCTATCGGGCAGAAAGGGCTCTGCCGGCTGGAGATGGAGTTTTCCGGTACTCCTGCGCACGGCTCCCTCTACCCGGCTGTGGGAGTGAGTGCCATCATGGAAGCGATGGAACTCCTGGAGTACGTGAAAGGTCTGCACGACCGTGAGTACCCGGTCGATGAGCACCTGACAGAGATCATTGCAAAGTCTTCCTCGGTATTGGGAAAGGAATTTCATATGAACAATGTCAGCGAGGTCCTGAGAAAACTGACATTTAACCCGGGAGTTATCAAAGGCGGAGAAAAATCCAATGTTGTTGCAGAGCACTGCGTTCTCGAACTCGAGATGCGGGTGCCATGGGGATGTGCCATACCGGCCCTCAGGTCTGCGATCCTGGCCCATGCAAAGAACGCGAAGATCGTCCTTGAGGAGACGCACGAACCCTCGATAACCGATCCCTCATGCCCGCTTGTCACCATCACCTGCGATGAAGTCAGGAACGTATGGGGTGACCCGGTCTACCCAATAGTCCAGTGGGCGGCAAGCGATGCCCGGCACCTCCGGCTCGCCGGCTTCAACGTCCTCGAATACGGGCCCGGGGAAATTTCCAGCCTGCACGCGGTGAACGAACGGGTCACCATCGATTCGCTTGAAAAGGCGTCGCTGGTGTACCGGGGCGTGATGGAGCGGTATGCAGGGACCGGCGGAAAGGCGCAATAAAAAAAATCCTGATTAAAATGAAGACCGGGATCTGGTTTGAACATGATGCTCTGGAGAAATCCTCTTGGATCAGCTATGATCGCCCCCCTTGCGCCAGCCCTGCCCCCGTTGGGGGGCGGGGGCGCATGTGATGACTCTTGCATTGCCTGCTTCTGAAAAATTCTCCATTTCTGTGTACAGGTACTACGGCGTCAT
>JBAVWM010000160.1:0-6092 GCA_049697815.1 Methanoregula sp.
GAACATTCTTGTAAGGTAGGGATCAAAATAGTATTTCGTGGCATTCCAGAAATTTCTCCAACAGTACCCGGATTTGCCCATGAGTGATTTCTTCCCGGCGCAAAGGACACTCATTGCGGAGTCCCGGTTACCATGACAGGGTCGCGCGTCCGGTATCCTGAAATCAGGGTATCTTCTCCACGGGGTGGATAGCATCGACCCCCGGGCGCTCCCGCGTATCCTGCGCATTGAGGGACTCATACCTTTTACCCTTTGTGCCATCCTGCTCGGATTTGCGGTGACGCTGTGGGAAGTCGGGTTTTCCGGTGCGAACTGGAACCTGTTTGTGATTGCGGGTGTGGCATCTCTTCTTATCCACATCGATGGGCACCTGTGGAACGACATCATGGATCTTGAAATCGACCGGCGGGAAAAGAGCAAAGAGACAAGGCGGGACCGCCCCCTGGTATACGGGTGGGCGACCGTTGATGAATACCGGAAGATGTCAGCGGTCATCGTTGTCCTGGTTATCGTTCTGGCAGGGTACCTCACGACACAGCGTATATTTATTCCCGTGCTGATTATCCTCGGTTTCCTTTTTGCGTACGGGTATAATCATCCCCGCATTGCACTGGCTCACCATCCGTTCACTGAATGGTACATCTTCCCCTGGCTGGTGGTCGGGGTTACGGTGACTGTCGTCTATGCTGCGACCGGCATTTTTTCTCTGCTGGCCCTCATTCTGTCACTGCTGCATGGCCTGACGGCGACATGTTTTGTCGTATCGATGATGCGCCGGGACGTACATTCAGACCGGCAGGGAGGGAAAATTACCTCTTCCGTCCTCTACCCGGGTCTGCCGCACTCGACTATCTATGGTATCATCACCCTGATCGTATCTGTCCTCATGCTCTATCCCCTTGCCCGGGTTCTTGGAAGTTCAGAGCTTGCGTATATGCTTGTCCTTACAACTGCCCTTATCGCCGGGGTCAATACCGTTATCGGGGCGGGAATCGATCAACTCAGTACCCGTTCCCTGTACTCCCTCTATCCTGATTTCGAGTTGAAGGCCAACAAACTCATGCTGCACCAGGCCGGTGCATCTCTAGTACACGCAGTGGCAATAAGCGTCATGTTACTGGTGTTTGGGGGGATTTTGTGAACATTGCGATTACAGGTGCCGGGATCACCGGGGGTACCTGGCGATACTACTCGAACAGTAAGGACACGGAAAAATGAAAACCGAATATTTCTGCAATGGCAGGAGAGGATCATCCAAAAATGCGGCATTCCGATCATGATACGTTCACTTTTCCTTGTCGTGCTCCTGGGAACGGGATGTATATCCACCCCCTCATCCAGCAGGACGGGACACCCCCTGCAGAGCCCCATACCTGGTACGATATCGGTAATCCCTGCACAACTCACCGGATATTCCGTATCAAATCCTGCATCAGTGTACATTACCTATCCTGACTTCGATGGTTGCGTTCATGCAGGGAATGTCACGGTCACTATAGTGGTTCGGAATTTTTCTATTGTGAACGGTAGTGGGAGACCTGTCACGCCGGGGGAAGGTCATATCCTGTATTTCAAAGATGTCAATCCCCGGACAGAACCCGGGTTTCCTGCAAAAACCCGGCCGGGCACGTTTCAGATTTCTTACCAGACCAGCTGCACCTGGTATACCATCACCCCGGACACTCATACGTTCTCAGTCGAATTGGTGAACAACGATGACACTCCTCTGGTGCCTGCAGTTATTGATGCGGTTGATGGTACCGCGGTCTCGCGGTCAGTATGAATTCCGGTACCGGAAATCCCGACAGAAACAGAGATGGCAGCCATACCGGCCCTTGAACATTTTCTCCTTCAGAAGTGTATTTATCGGTCATCGTCAAATGTTCAAACCGGAATCTATGGATGCGATCGGAATAGTGCCCGGAGCGGAATATTCCGGAGAAGGAATCAGCCAGGGCCTGGCACGTGGCCTGCTGGTGTATTTCGGGGACCAGAATATTACTGGTGAGGGTATGGGCATCGGCAGTATCGCTCTCAAGGATCAGGACTACACCTATTTTTCCCGCTCATGGACGGACTCAAAAGAAGACGGGGTTCTCAGACGCACCTTTACCCTTGATACCCGGATGAGGTGGAGCATAGGGGGGAGCAAACCGTCATCCATTCTCTCCCGCTGGATCGAAAACGGTATCAGCATCTATATGCAACTTCCCCGCCTTCAGGGCATTCTTATGCTGCCGGTGCTCCCCCTCCGCACCCTGATCCGCATACATCCGCTCTTCGAAACTATACCCTCACGGGGAAAAATCTCCTTCACCTACCGGGTTACCGGGCACCACGTGGCCGTGCACGTAGAAATCCAGGACCTGCCCGGACCGCAGCATACCCTTTGCCTGTTAAACGAGCTTAGTGCTGCCTGGTTCACCGCTGGATGGGAAGGGAAACAACGGTCAGCCCCTCCTCCCGGATGGGAAAAGGTCAGCCCGGCCCAGCTTCCCGTTTCCCTTGTTGATCCGGTTCATGGTGTCCGTTTCTCGATGGGCAACCTCTCAGTCAGCCCGCCAGTACCACTCACCATTTTCCGCGGGAGGGAACACACCGGAGACCTCTGCTGGGCGGGTTTTTGCATCGAACTGGGTCCATTCGATGGTTTACAAGGATTACCCGAAGTAAGGTACTGTATTGATCTTGCCACGGGAGCATGTTCGTGAACCCGGCTCCAAAACCCGGTGTTATCCTTATCTATCCTTACTTCCGGAGCAAAGATCCGGTTGAAAAACTATTTCCCCCGCTGGGGATTGCATACCTTGCCAGCCAGCTGAAAGAAAAGGGGATCCCGGTAACCGTGGCAGACTGCACATTTGAGAACTTTGATAGGGTGATTGATCGGATTGCAGAATCCCGGCCCGCCATTATTGGTATTTCCATTATGGTCACGATGAGCAGGAATGCGTTTGACCTGCTCAGGGAACTGCGTAAACGGCTGCCGGAAACACTCTTTGTTGCGGGAGGGCCCCTCCCGACCGTGAATCCTGCAATGTTTGGAGAAAAATTTGATGCAGTATTTTGCGGAGAAGGTGATGTAACCTTCCCGTGTTTCTGTCAGGATTACCTTTCATCAGGCAGCTCCCCCCGTGATCTGAAAACTCTGGATCCCGCATCCTACCCGGGACTGTATATCTGCAACGGAGGTCAGGTACGGTCATCTACTCCCCTCCATCACTCCTCAGAAATCCTGGATAGACTTCCTCTCCCGGACCGTTCGGGATTTGATCATCACCAGTACCAGACAACGATGGAAAATAACACCGGTCTCAAACAGACAAGCCTGATCGTCACCCGCGGCTGTCCTTTTTCCTGCGATTTCTGCTCAAAACCGGTATGGGGGGATCTGTTCAGAAAACCTCCGCTTGAAAAAGTATTCAGAGAGATTGAAGAGATCCGGTCGCTTGGTTATACCAGTCTCTGGATAGCAGATGACTGTTTTACGCTCGATAGTGAGTATCTCACAGCATTCTGCAACGAAATGATCCATCGAAACGTGCCAATTGGCTGGACCTGCCTGTCGCGGGTCGATCGCCTCACTCCGGAACTTGTCGCCCTTATGAAGCGTGCAGGGTGCATCCGGGTCTATCTTGGTCTCGAATCGGGAAGCAATGAAACCCTCATGCTCATGAACAAGCGGGTCACCGTTGAACAGGGAATCCGGGCAGTACATCTCTTTTCCCAGGCAGGGATTGGTTCAGCCGGATTTTTCATGGTCGGATACCCGAAAGAGACTGTCGAGGCGATTGAAAAGACCTTCGCTCTGGTCCTGTCGCTCCCGCTCGATGAAGCTTGGTTCACGATACCGCTTCCTCTCCCGGGAACACCGTTATTTGCCCGTGTTGCCAGTCTCAGGAAATGGGAGGACTGGGAGGTTTCAAACCAGGTGAAATTCGTATACCCCTCGGAATTTGATGAGCGCTGGCTCGGGCGCCGGATCAATGAGACCATGGAAGCCTTCAGGAATAAAAAATGCGGGGTCAGTTCCGGAAAAAATCCCGGCACGTGATTATCTACCCTCTAGACAGATCCAAAATTATTCTGAATATCTTTTTTTAGGGAAGGAAAGATCACGGGCATCGCGGTTTTGGGACAGGAGGATAGTGCGACCAAGACTGCGATGGAGATCTATTCCGTACTTCCAGCAACGGGTATACATGCCGGCGCCTTTTGGTATCGCGTACCGGGTACACGGGGCGCTTCTGCCGGCGTTTCTCTGCGCTGACGGGGAATGGTTATAAAAGAACGTGGTTCTCCGGATCCGGTTTCCATATGTTTTTATAGCGTCCCGGGCTACCGTTCAGCATGGTAGGGGTCTCGACGTATTGCCTGATGGACACACCGCTTGCGGCGGCCCTGGATGAGCTTGCCCCCCTCACGGATCTCATCGAGGTGATGGACGAGGGTCCCCATTTCATCACCGATACGGACCTGTTTGCCGGTTACACGCAGAAATTCACCATCCACGCACCGTTCCACGGCATGAACATTGCCAGCGTCTTCGAGCCTGTACGGAAGGCGAGTGTTCAGGTGATGGTCGACTGCTTTGAGGTTGCCGCGGCCATCAGTGCGCCCGTGGTGATGCACCCGGGGTATTTTGCCTGGGAGCAGGAACGAGCGGCATCAGACCGGCAGTTCCGGACCTCCCTGCAGGAACTCAATAGCGCGGCAACCGAACGCTCGGTCACGTTCTGGTTCGAGAACATGGGGGACATGAACTATTTCAACCTGCGGACACCCGCCGACCTCGGCCTTATCGGCGACACCGGGCTCGCGCTCGATACCGGCCATGCCAATCTCAACCGGTGCCTGCCGGCGTTCCTCGAGACCCCGTTCCGGCACATGCATATCCATGACAACAGGGGCAGGGCAGACACCCACAGCCCCGTGGGATCCGGCACGATCGATTTCCGGCCGGTGATGGCAGCCCTGCGGCAGGGTCATGCAACGGCCGTGATCGAGGTGAGATCGTTTGCCGGGACAAAGAGCAGCATGCAGGTACTGGACGCACTGTGAGGCTGGCCGGCGTAGTCCTCCGGCCTGGGTACTCCGCTGCCAGCAGCAGCGCTGCGGGGATGGGGAAGTGAGCAGGCGCCTGACAAGGTATCCACTGCTCCCGCTTTGGAAAACCCGGGAGGCCTGTCATCGTACATGAGGAATCTGCACGACGCGGTACATGGATCGTGAACAATAATTCATGGCACTCCTCACGGCAATCTTCTCATCCGGAATACAATAAAGGCCGAAAAAATTATGGTGCATCCGGCGGGAGTGCATAGGCCGGGAGCGGCGTGAAGACATCGAGGTTGATGCTCCCCATCCTCCCGTCGCGGCGCAGGTAGTACTCCGGCAGCCGGTTCTCGTTGTCGTAGAAGGAGAACCAGTAATCGAGCTTGTAGGTCTTCTTGGAATAACCGTCAATGGACGGGTAACTCTCCGTGTCGTGGAGGATAATCACCCCCGGGTTCTTCTGGGTCAGGGTCTCCACATCCGTCAGGCTGCCGTAGAACTCGATTTTTTTCCATTTGTCGCCGCGGAAATACCATGGGAGCGGCCAGTAGTCCTTGGACGCGAGCACGACGAGGCTGGTGTTGTCCATGAGCCCCATCACCTCGCGCATATCCTCCGAGTTCTGGACCTGGACGATCGGCTCGTTGATATCCACCGGGACAAACGCCACGTGCCAGGTCATCACGATAAGGAAGAGGCACCCTGCGAGGGCAAACACGGCCTTCTGCCAGTTCAGTCTGTACACTGCCACAAAACACATGGGCAGCAGCTGGGGGATGATAAGCCAGGGAACCTTCTCCCCCACGTAGGCATAGAATGCCATCATGGCAATCATCCACACAATACAGAAGCGGAAGAACTCATCGGATTTTGTATTTGTGTCCTGTGCGTCCCGCAGCTGCTGCCGGGCAACTGCCGCAAGCTCGCTTGTCGGGAGGGCGAAGCGGCGCTCCCGGATCCAGTTCTTCACCCGCTTCACAAAGAGCGAGGGATGGAGCCCGGCTGACAGGAACTGGAGCGTCCCGATTATGGCGAGG
>JBAVWM010000161.1:0-5871 GCA_049697815.1 Methanoregula sp.
CGGAACAGGGACGCAGAGCCCGGAAATCCAGGGACGAGCTCCAGGTTTCCGGCAGGTTCGGTTTTGGCAAGATCGTGACTGCCATCCAGCCCGCAACGGAGTTCTGGCGTGCGGAAGAGTACCACCAGCAGTATTTCGAGAAGCATGGCGGTCATGGTGCCTGCGGGATCCGATAACCCCGCTCCTGCGCCACCAGTCCCCATTGAGGGACGGGCGAAAAACCGATTACCCAAGGCGAGGTTGCTGGTAACGCACAATCATCCTGAGGGGAGGCCCGGCGGGGTTGCAAAACCCCCGAGCGTCGGAGTTTCTTGCATGATTCCTGCGGAGCAGACTTTCCCGGCCGTGTTTTTGCCGTTCGCTGTCAGGGTAACTACAGGTACCGGATGATGCGGACCGTAAATACCGTTCGGACCGGTACAGGGTTCCTGCCTCCCGACTGCCTGGCTTTGAGAGAACCGGCACAGGCCCAATAGGGATCCCCCATTTCTGTGCCAGCCTGATTCACTCTACAAACTGGTGCGTGAGGTTCATGACGTCCCGGTACGGGATCACGCCGACAAGCCGGTTCTCCTCATCGACAACCGGGATGGAGCGGAACCCGTACCGTGCGAATTCCTTTGCCGCTTCCTTGAGAGTGCTCTCCGTGGACAGCGTAATCACGTTCTCGACCATAACGTCCCGAAGGAATGCTTTATCATCTGCCTGAAGGAGCTCACGAAGATCGATGATGCCGAGAAGATGTTCGTTCTCGTCAACAACATGGATGTACATGATGATGTCCTTGTCCCTGGCGTGGCGTGGGTAGTCATTCTGGACATACTCGACGGTTGTCTCCGGGGGGAACTTCAGGATCTTCTGGGTGGTGTAGTGGAGGACTTTTTCATCCTGCCGGTTTATAATAGCCTGCACTTTCCGTGCACTCTCAGCATTCATGGCGTCAAGGATGACGTGGGCCTCGGAAGATGGCAGGACCGAGAGGATGTCAGCTGCTTGCCCGGGAGTCATGTCGTTGATGAGATGGACGACTTTTTCAGTGGAGAGGGAGGAGATGATCTCCCGCTGGACTTTCGGCTCGATCTCCTCGAGCGTGTCGGACGCATGCTCGTGCTCGAGGCTCGAGAAGACCATGACCCGCTGGTCTTGGTCCATCTCTTCGAGGATGTCCGCGAGATCGACGGGATGGATCTCGGAAAGGTTCTCTTTCAGGATGTTCAGTTTCACATTACCCTTGAACCGGCCGATATTGGTCGGGAGCGGCTGGACGCAGGTCCAGGGGATCATCTGCTCTGTTTCCGGATCGGTGGGTGAATAGAAAATATCCGCGAGGAATCCCAACCCGAGCCTCCGGAGGCGGGCTGCTTTCCCGGTATCGACATCGGTGACATAGAGTTTCTTGTTCCGGAGTACGAGCCGTATGTCGTACACGACCTCGACATCGTTCTCATCGAGGTCGATGATCTTCTTGTCGAGGACGTAATCGCGAAGGAGGAGGACGTCCTCTGCAGGTTCCGCCTCGAAGGGTTTCGTATCACTGACGGTCACTTCGATCCCCCGGCCGGTGAGGGTGTGGACATGCTCCCACGGTATGATAAGACTCGGGTGTCCGAACGACCGGGTAACATACAGAGACCGCACCTCCGGAATCTTTGCTGTCTCAACGATTACCAGGTCTGCAAGGGATCCGATCTTTTTCCCGGAGCGCAGGACCGGCACGTTCAGAATGTCGGAGAGAAGGAGCACGAGATCCCCCGCTACGGCAGTAGTGTTTGCGTTATCCTGCGCCATCATGCCCCTCCCGTAATAATCATCCAGAACTTGTACGCGAGCAGAACCACAAGGAAGACGAGATACAGCCTCAGCAGGAGAAGGGCAAGTTTCGCTCCTCCCGACAGTTTGATCTTGGGCGTTGCATATTTCTGGTTGATATTCCTGATCGTTCCCGTTGATTCGTGAATGAACCTTCCAATCCGCTCCCCGAATAGTCTTTCAACTGCTATCATGTTCTTCCCCTCCTTTACCCGAACAGGTTCGGGAACAGCGTGCTGATCCCGTACAGCGACGAGATGATGATAATGCACACCACGATCGAGATATTCGCGATATTGTCAAACAGGGTATTTTTGTATTTCCCCATGATCTCCTCGTTATTGAGAAGGATGATTAAAAATACGAGCGCAGCCGGAAGCAGCGTCACCGCAACAACCTGCACGAAGAGGGTAATCAGGACCAGCGGGGCTCCCGGGATAAGGACGACGGTCCCGGCGGTAACAAGGCCAAAGAAGAAGAAAACGTAGAACCAGAACGCCTCTTTCACCCGGTAGTTCAGCGAGTGTGCCCACCCGAAAACTTCCCCGAACGCCCACGAGCTGGTGAGCGCAATACAGATCGCCCCCAGGAACCCGGCATCGAAAAGGCCGATAGCGAGGAGTGTCCCGACCCATGGATGCGTTCCCATGATCACCATGGCCGCCTGGGCGCCGCTCTGGATGTCCATGCCATACAGGAGAGTCCCGGCTACCACGGTCACACCGATTGCGACAACGATGGTGAAGATGGCACCGACAAAGGTATCGAATTTCCCCCAGGGAATATCCTTCTCTTTCATATTCTTGTCGACAACGGCACTTTGCTGGAAAAAGATCATCCACGGCGCAATCGTTGTCCCGATGTTTGCCATCAGCAGGAAGAAAAGTGCGGCGGAAAAGCCTCCCGGTAAGTTGGGTACGATACCGGCCCGGAGTACGTTCTCGACCGAAGGGTGGAGAAGGATTGCTGCTGGGACGTAGATCAGGTTGAGCAGGCAGAAGACCATGGTGATCTTCTCCCACGTCCAGTACCGGCCTGACATAACGATGCCGAACATCATGACAATAACGAGAATGACCGTTATCACCGGAGGCACGCCAAAAATACTGAGTGCAGCTGTCATACCGATGAACTCAGTGACCAGCGTCAGCCAGTTGACAAGGGTCAGGTCGAGGAGCGAGAACCAGCCCCAGAACGGACCGAACGCGCTGAAGATCGCTTCAGCATGCCCGTGCTTCGTCACCGCTCCCAAACGGACTGTCATCTCCTGAACGAAATACGCTACGGGACCGAGCAGGATGAGGAACCAGATGAGGTCGAACCCGAATAATGCCCCGGTGGCTGCATAGGTAGTGATCCCACCGGCATCATTGTCGGCGATCATCACGATCATGCCCGGCCCTGCAAGCAACAGGTAGATCTTGATGGTCTTGACGATCTTGCTATAGTTAAAATAAAACTTCGATAAGAGATCCATTGTTCAGCCCTTCGTTCGTTTCGTTCAGTTCATTGTGTCAGTCATCCCCCATTCGATCCCATTCGATCGGACGGCAGTTGAAGAAAGTTTTCCCGGATGGCGGGACCAGTTCCTACCGCTCAGTTTGTGGACGCCGGGATCTTATATAATTACCGCTCACGACGGGCTTTTTTTCGCTAATGATGACACCCAAGGGCACGGATTTCAATCATCGACAATATTCTGCCGCATTTAATCGAACAGAATCCAGATTGAACGATTTTAATCAATTTTTCAGGAAATTTTTCTCCCCGTAACGTCGTGGTTTCATGCGGTCTGGCAGCCAGGAGGGATTCGATCCTGCCCACCCGTTTCCCTGCATGGGACCGTACACGACCACGCGGTCCCGTGCCATTATACCGGAGAGAGGTTGATAAAAGGACAGCCCCCCCTGCATATAGACGGAAAGATCCTCTTTGCGTTCGTGTACGTCCTGTTTTTTCCCGTCCAGCTCTTCATCCTTGTAGATCCCTTTATTGAATATCAACGAGCCGGAGACAACGGACCTGAAAAAGGAATACAGGAAAAAGGATGGGCCCGCTGAGATTCGAACTCAGGACCTCCGCCATGTCAAGGCGACGTCATAGCCAACTAGACCACGAGCCCTCGTAAGTCTGATGCTCTATAACATCTGTTCTGGTATTATTAAAAATTAGTGCACACATTTCCTGGGGTTATGGCCGGGGTTGCGTGGGAGGACCGCATCATGCCGGTTACATCGAGTTCCGGCCAGAAATGTACTCAGGGGAAGTGGGGGGCGGGCGAGGTTCATGAAACCGGAGGCCCTGCCGGACTCAGAGAAACCGGATTTTTCTGATGATAATTTCCTGTTCCTGCCGTTCCGGGATGGATGAGATAGTACACCATCTGACCCCCCCTGATCCCCCATGCCCTGATGATGGGCCGGGGCACCCGGTATGCAAACATGCCGGTTCCGGGAAGGGGTCATTTCTTGGAACGGGTGAAATACGCGAGGACGATGTGGCTGAAGAACCATGCCGAAATAGCACCTGTCTGGATGGGTGGAGGGGGAATTCAGGAGTCCGTACCTGAACCCCCGCATTCTTGACCGGTATTATGGTTATCGTAAAAAATGCAACACTTTTTACTTCTGCTACCAAGTTCTGGAACGGTCACTAGGTGGCTCTGCGGAATTTTTCAAGAAAAAAAGTCTATGTTTTTTCTTATTGTCATTCAGAAATTCAAAAGAACCTGGGAAAAGATCCTTTATATTCCTTGAACGATCATCAGATAGCATATGGGAATGAAGGAAAATTTTACCACGGTCGAATGGGAGAATCTTATCAGTCTGCCCTATGCCGTTTCCATGACTGTCATGATGGCCGTCCCCTCGATTCTGGGGGTGTGGGGTGAGACAAAAGCCACGCTACAGGAACCGGCAAACCTTGCCGCCGCAAGCGGGAGTGCCCTTGTCGGTCTTATACTCGCAGAAATGCAGTCACGGGTAAAAGACCTGATGAAAGATCAACAGAATTCCTGGAAAAACGATCAGGCAGGATACCGGACGAAAACCCTTGATGCCTGCAGGTCTGCAGCAACGGCTCTGGCAAAGGTTCCACCGGAAGAGGGCCTGGCATATAAAAAATGGGTTCTGGCTATTGGTCTGAAAGTGGCAGAGGCTGCAAAAGAGAACGGGGTTGCGGTCAGCGATCCGGAAAAGGCAGCACTTTCCGAGATCTCCACGGTTCTTGGTATCGGAGGACAGGTTCAATAAAGCAAAAGAGGGATAACTTAAAAATGAGCCATTTATTTTCCCGTCAGTGATTCGGGGGACAAGGTAAAAGATTCCGCTAATTTACGGAATTATTTTAGAGAGAATGGGTCGCCATTCAAAGCTAAGTTCTCATACTCAGTTCCGCATCGCAATCGATCTCCGGAAAATTTTTTTCAATCGACCCCCCACACCCTGCTGTGCATTTTTCAATCGCGATCCGATTGAAAGGTCGGACGGTCCACGCCGGAGAATGAAAAAAATTGTAGGTTGTACACCCATATTGTAGGTTAATTAACCTACAATCGCTTCCCTAACTAACACCTCATTGGTGCGATTAAAATTTTTTCAGCAGGGTCTGCCTGGAAATTTTCCAGCGAACTGGTCCGGATCACGAACCTTCAGGAACCATCTTCACATTCGAATTGGCGAGCGGATCTGCGTAAAACCTGAATGCCGTTTCACCCTTTTCCGTTATCCGGTACGTTTTCTCCTTGCGGTTCTTATCATCCTGTCTCTCTTCAATACATCCGGCTTCCCGGAGATTTGTCATGAATGAGGAGAATGTTGCCTGCGAAAGGTTCTGGGCGGGTTTTCGCCCCTTCCGGTAATTTACCACCGGATCGTCAGGTTTCGGTTTCCTGGTCCGTGAACGGGTATAAAATGGCCAGACCTGACTGTACAGGTACGAACGGGTTACCCACGGCATGTCCGGAATCACTTTAGCCGCATTGTTTTTACAAAGGAGCACTGAAAGGATCGTCTGGTAATTGGGATTTACCATCATTGTCCTTACTGAGCGGTCATGCAGCAG
>JBAVWM010000162.1:0-9183 GCA_049697815.1 Methanoregula sp.
CACTACCATACATCGGCTGCGCTGCCCCCGGTTGATGCGGGGTCGAAGCAGCACTCGCTGAAGAATGGGGTGCTGGAAGTCACGTTTGCGAGCCTGCCGGAATCTTAGGATATGTTCAGGACCGGCCAGCACTTTTTTTCCTTTTAAAAATCTCGCATGATCCTGTACCATTCACTCAGGCGACCATGAAAATCGAATAATTCGGATGTGACGAGTGTATCGGAACTTCTACTCATCGGGTTGTGATAACGCTTCCGCCCCCACAAAGAGATACAATCGAAGAATTTTTTATGAATTCTTCTCCCGTCAATCCTTACTGATGCGACGATTCACTTCCCATGGCGGGTTGTGACGAAACAATATCAAAACCTCCTTACCCTGTCGTATCCCGGAGTGGGCCTGAAGGCAGAGAACCTCAGCACATGGTACGATATTCATCAAAGCATCGTTGGAACAAAAATACCAGTCACTCTCTCAACCCCCCCAGACAAAAAACAATAACTCTCATAAACATCGCCATCAAACGACTACTAATCTCAGGATATCCGGCTGGATATCTGATGGTTATCTGTCCCTTTATGGCGGACGTTGGGGGGAAAAGATGAAACTTGCGGATTTCCTTGTCAGTGCGGGAACAGAAAAAAACCTGGCCGAATTGATCGTTTTTCTGGGAAAACAGGCCCTGGTTGTGAAAAAGGGTTTTCTTGGTACATCCGTAAAACCCCTTGCCGGTGAAAAGACCCGGAATGTATATGGCGAAGAACAGATGCCGCTTGACAAGTTTGCTGACAGTGTGTTTATTGACAGCCTGAAAGAGAGGAGGCTCGTCCGATACATTGCAACGGAAGAGCAGGAACAGGTCATCGAAATCGATAACCCGAAGAACAATTTCGGTGTGGTGTTCGACCCCCTGGACGGGTCCTCCCTCATCGATGTGAACCTCAGCATAGGGACCATCATTGGCATTTATCCCGGGCACGTCCTTGACAAGGGTTCACACCTTACTGCCGCGCTTTACATTCTGTACGGGCCCCTGACCACCCTGACGTACACTACGGGAAAAGGTGTCCATGAATTCGTCCTGGATGGCACTGGCGAATTTATCCTCCGGCACCAGGATCTGCGAATCCCTGAAGGGAAGATCTATGCACCCGGTGCATTGAGGAAAGACTACCTGCCTGCCCATGCACGCTGGATCGGACACCTCGAGCAGTCCGGGTATAAACTCCGCTTCAGCGGCTGTTTTGTTGCCGACGTGCACCAGATCCTTCACAAGGGAGGTGTCTTCACGTATCCGGGGACCCGGGGGAAGGAAAAGGGAAAACTGCGCCTGCTCTATGAAGCAAATCCCATGGGAAAGCTCATCCACGAAGCCGGTGGTGCAGTCAGTAACGGGAAAGGTGATATTCTGGATATTCAGCCGGCAGCGATTAACCAGGTTACGCCTGTCTATATCGGGGGAAAGGACGAGATCGCCCTGATTGAAAAATTTTTGCAGGAAGAATGAGTACACAGGATTGAGGAGTGATAATGGAATGAACGATACAACATTTGGTCCAATCCCCGGTTCGACTATCCTGAAAGGGATTGCCGGCCATAAGGCAATTGTCATGGCAGCAAATACACGGATCGCGACCGTGGCCGAGGGCATCTTCCAGGCGGCAAAGGATACGGACTCGGCGGTATTCATGGAACTTGCCCGGTCCGAGAGTGACCTGAAGGGAGGATACACCGGCTTATTACCCCGGGATTTTTCAGAAAAGATGCACGCAGCTGCACGGAAGGTAAAATTCGATATCTGGGCGCTGCATGCCGACCATATCACGATCAAGAAGGGTGACGCGGCAGAGATCGACGGGACAAAACAGCTTATTGATGCGCAGGTCAATGCCGGCTACACCTCCTTTGCCATCGATGCTTCCCACCTCTTCAACTTCGAAGGTAAGAATGTCCGCGAGGAACTCTCTGAGAATATCCGGGTTACCACGGATCTCGCACACCATATCAAAAGCCGGATGAACAACAAAGACTTCGGGCTCGAAGTGGAAGTCGGTGAGATCGGGAGGAAAGATGGTACGGGCCTCATCCTCACCAAACCTGCAGAAGCAGTAGAGTTTATCAAAGCTCTCAACGAGAACGGAATCTTCCCCAATGTTCTCGCCATTGCGAATGGGAGCACCCACGGGCATTCCTATGATGCAAACGGGAACGTGGTCGCGCAGCTCTCAATCGATATCCCCCAGACCCAGGCTATCGCAAAAGCCCTCCGGGACAACCACCTGGACGTCGGCATCGCCCAGCACGGTATCACCGGAACGCCACGGGAGCTGATAAACCTCCATTTCCCGAAGGGGGATATCATCAAGGGCAATGTCGGGACCTTCTGGCAGGACGTTGTGTTCGAAATCCTGAAAGTCTATGAACCTGCTCTTTATAAGAATATTCAGGACTGGACGCTCGAGAAATACCGCCCGTTAAACCCCGGGAAGAAGGACCTTCAGGTCTTTGACGGCAACTGCAAGTTTGCGATAAAGGAATTTTTCAAGGAGATCTACTCCGTGGACGAGGAGACAAACCGTGCGATACGGGCACGGGCCTATGCCGAAAGCCTTGTCTTTTTCCGTGCCTTTGGCGCCTTTGGATCTGCCTCGCTCATAAGAAAAAATGTTGGCAAAAAAACACCGTAATCTTTTAGTATCGCGGGGCTATCTCATACTGTGAACTTTTATGCCCAAGACCACCATTTCTGTGATTAAGGCGGATGTGGGCAGTTTTCCCGGACACTCCCGTACCCACCCGAAACTCCTTGAGAAAGCAGCAAAACTCCTCAAAGACGAGGAGGGAAAGCTCCTGATCGATTCGTTCGTCACGCACTGCGGCGATGACCTTGAACTGATTATGACCCACACCCACGGCGTGGACAACGAGAAGATCCACAAGCTCGCTTGGGACATCTTTATGGAGTGCACGAAGATCGCAAAGAGTCTGAAACTGTATGGTGCAGGCCAGGACATGCTTGCCACAGCGTTCTCGGGGAATGTCAAAGGCATGGGCCCCGGTGTTGCAGAGATGGAGTTTGAGGAGCGGGCGTCTGACCCGGTGCTGGTGTTCATGGCTGACAAGACCGAGCCCGGTGCATGGAACTTCTTCCTGTACAAGATCTTTGCCGATCCGTTCAATACGGCCGGGCTTGTTATTGATCCGTCAATGCACGACGGTTTTGTTTTCGAAGTGCACGACCTCTTCAAAAAACGTAGGATCCTGTTCAGAACCCCGGAAGAGTCCTACAACATGCTTGCCTATATCGGGGCGCCGTCCCGTTATGTGATAAAATACGTATTCAAAAAAGACGGGACAAAGATCGGGACGATTGCTGCCTCCACAAGCACCCAACGCCTGGCCCTTTTGGCCGGACGGTACGTGGGAAAAGACGACCCGGTCATGATCGTCCGGTCGCAGAGCGGCCTTCCTGCAGTCGGTGAGATCCTCGATCCGTTCTGTATACCGGTCCTTGTTGCCGGCTGGATGCGGGGGTCCCACCACGGCCCGCTGATGCCGGTCGGCCTCTGCGATGCGAACTGCACCCGCTTCGACGGGCCTCCCCGCGTCCTCTGTTTCGGGTTCCAGGTCTGCAACGGAAAACTGGTTGGCCCGGTTGACATGTTTGACGACCCGGCCTTCGATCGCGTCAGGAACCGGTGCAATGAACTGGCCGACACAATCCGCGCCCAGGGGCCGTTCGAACCGCACCGGCTCTCGATGGACGAGATGGAATACACGACGCTTCCTTCTGTGGAAAAGGCTCTTGCAGATCGCTGGGAACCTCTCCCGGAATAATTCTCTCCTTCTCTTTTCCATTGTTTCCGGATGGTTCCTGCTGTCAATCCCGGGCCTGGAAAGATTCGAAGTTCTTGGAACGCATTCTATGCCAACTATGACTCTGGAGAAGGAGCAAGCTTTAATTATCTTGCATCCCAAATTAGCGCAGATGGTTAACGGAATTGTTTTACCGATAAAGAAAGTATTTGCGCTTGTGGATTCCAAAATATCAGTCGAGATCAAGGACGAGGGCCGCAAACTCCAGGGGCGCCTCGTTGCCGTAGACGAGTATCTCAATATCCACATGGACGAGACAATCGAGTTTGTTGATAACCAGCGGGGGAGGAGCCTGGGAACTGTTGTTATCCGGGGCAACAACATCCTCACGATCGCACCGGTTATCTGAAATAAAGGTGGAAGAACGTGGAAGCAGATCCTGTTGATGAAGCACTGAAACTGATCCAGTCAAAACCCGAAGGGATCCTCCAGAGCGAGCTCTGGAAGGAGCTTGGTATTGACAGCCGGAAATGTTCACGGATTGTCAAGAAACTTGAAGAAAGCGGACTTATTGATCGGGACGACTTCAAAAAGGATGGGATCAAGACCTACCTGCTGCGTGCCAAACAGCAGCCGGTGAACCCTGGCGATCTCCTTGCCGGTGATGAACTGATCCCCTGTATCGGTTGCGAGCTCGAGTGTATTGTCGAGGAGTGTCATCCCCTCATGGACTGGATGTACCAGCTCGCAATCGTCCAGCACACGGAAGTGTAACCCCTCTCTTCCCTTTTTAAGGCTGAACGGCGTGTAGTGCCGGTTCGCTCTCGTTATTTTAGTCTGGAACAACTATTTATCGGTCAACTATCCACCTTTATCAAGTGTTTCTGACACGCTTTCAGCCGGGAGATGCGTGATGTTCTCTGTTTTGTTTGTCGACGACACAAGCGATCTCCTGATCCGGATACGCACGGTTCTCGAAAAGAGCGGGGATATGCATGTCGATTACGCCCATTCCATCAAGCAGGCCGCAGAAAAACTGAAAAGCCGGAATTACGATGTGATCCTCTCGTACGACCAGATACCCGATGTGAACGGGATCGAGTTCGTGTCTGAAATGAACGGGATTGAATTCATCAAATACCTCCGGTCCGGTGGCAATGCAACACCGGTCATCCTCTTTTCCCGCAAATCCAACGGCAGGATCGCGCTGAGCGATGTTTCCCTTGCAAGTGAGATCCGGGTTCCGGCAACCGGCGATCTCCGTCCTCATGGTACTGAGATCGTGACGCTCATAAAACAGTCCATCCTGCGGAAAAAAGCCGAACGGGAGATCAAGGCCCAGAACGATCAGCTGGCAGCCATCCTCGGGGCAACCCCGCTGGGGATCTTCCAGGTCCAGAATACTACCATCCAGTGGGCGAACAACCGCATCGCATCCCTGCTTGGGTATGATGAGGCGAACCTTACCGGAAAAGATCTTGCGACCCTTTTTACCACACCGGACGAGTACGGGCAGTTCTGCCGCGAGATCCAGCGCAGGCAGGACGTAAGGGGATTTGGCCAGGCAGAATGCAGTCTTGTTAAGTCTGACAAAACATTCCAGCCCTGTCTTGTCCAGGTACAGGTGCTCGACCCCCGGGATATCACCAAGGGCGGGACATTCATCGTGACCGATATCACGGAAAAAAAAGCCATGTCCGAGGCTCTCCGGAAGAGCGAGGCAAAGTACCGCGACCTGCTCCAGAACACCCAGAGCATCATCGTCCGGATGGATCTGCAGGGAACGATTACCTTCTTCAATACCTATGCACTGGCCTTCTTCGATTATGCCAGCGAGGATGTGATCGGCAAGAATGTGGTGGGAACGATTGTATCGCAGAAGACCCGGTCCGGCCATGATCTCTCCATGATGGCAGATGATCTGGGGTTTAATGCGGACGGGTATGCTGTCAATATCAGCGAGAACGTCCGCCGGAACGGTGACCGTGTCTGGATTGCATGGATCAACAAGGCCATCCGGGATGAAAAAGGACACATTGTCGAGATACTCTGTATCGGGAACGATATCACGGACCGGAAGCGCGACGGTGTTGTGCGTATCAGCACCGATACCTGGAAGGACCTTGTGGTGACCGACACGGATGTTGAAGACAGCGTCTTTGACGCGGTCTTCCATATCTGTACTGAGATCTCTATCGAGGGCCGGGAGGGCAAATCAGTCGGGACTACGTTTCTGATCGGGGATATCAAAAATGTGCTGGAAAAATCACGCCAGATCATCCTGAATCCCTTTGAAGGCCATCCCCCGGAGTCACGCATCATCACCAACCCCGGGCTGAAGGAGAACATCAAGGCGCTCGCCCAGCTGGACGGTGCGTTTGTCATCACCGGCAATGGTTTTGTAGAATCCGTGGGACGCTACATCACGGTTGATTCCAGCAATGTCACCCTGCCGCCGGGGATGGGGACACGGCACAATTCGGTCGCCGCCATCACCAGCGTGACAAAGGCCGTGGGGATCGTTGTTTCCCAGAGTGGCGGCGGCATCACGGTCTTCCGTGATGGGCGGATTGTGAAGAAGATTACTCTGTGATGCTACCGATTCCTATTGTTCCGGGTTAACCGGTATATATGAGGGCTCTCCCCCTCAGGGCCCCTTCGGGGCACGGCGGGGCAAGACGTTTGTCCGTGATACCATCAAAAGTGTTTTTTTTAATAAATACGGCAATTGAACCGCCGCGGGGGCGCCCTATTGGGGGCGGCGGTGTTTATTATAACCATGATCAGAGAGGTGTCAACAGATATATTATTTCTGGATTATCTGAATATCTTAATTTGAGTGTGAACTCCAGTTCATTCGTTTTTTTACAAACACAAACCCTATTGTCATTCGCCGTGCCGGCACTCCCTGGAATCCGTGCTGCACCGGTGACGGGCGATCATCCCGACTGCCTTGAAAGCATCCTCGAGATCCGGGAAATTCGGGATCCGGGCGTCGCGGAGTATACGGAGGGGTGTCTTCATGCTGTCGCCGCCGATCATGCAGCCCACGATCATCTTGTGGGTGTGTTTTGAGAAGCGGACGATCTCGTTTGCCACCCGGATCGGATCCGAGATGGCCGAGGGGACGGCAATAACGAACGCGATGTCCCACAGTGCCTGGTTTTTGATCATGATGTCAAATGTCTTTGCGAAGCGGTCGGCACTCGAGTCCCCCACCATATCGATCGGATTTGCCCGGCTCCAGTTGGCTGGCAGAACGCCGTCCAGTTCCAAAACAAGTTCCTGGGGAAATTCTATCATGCTGATACCGTTCTGCTCGGCATAATCGGACGAGAGGACGCCAAAACCTCCGGCATTTGTTATGACAACCGCACGGGTACCTTTGGGGTACCCTTCCGATGCCAGCAGTTCCGCAGTCTGGAAAGCACCCCGCATCGAATTCACCGGAATGACCCCGGCCTGGCGGAACGCGGCCATATAGACGGCATGGCTCCCCGCAAGCGACCCGGTATGGGAGGAGGCAGCTTTCTTCCCGACTGCGGATGCTCCTGCCTTGATGGCAACAACCGGTTTTTTCGGGGTGATTCTGCTCACGGTCTCCATGAACCGGCGGCCATACCGGATCTGCTCGATATAGAGTATGATCGCTTTTGTATTGGGATCATTACCGGTAAACTGCACGAAGTCCTCGAACGTGAGATCGGCCTGGTTGCCGATGCTGATCACGGCGGAGAGACCTATCTCTTCCGGCAGGCTCCAGTCAACAACGGTCGTGATAATGGCCCCGCTCTGCGAAATAAAAGCGATATTCCCGGGCTTGGGTGAGACCGGATCGAAGGTCGTGTTGATCCCCTGGTGGGGAAGCATGAGCCCGAGACAGTTCGGCCCCATGATCCGGGTCCCGAACTTTTGTGCAGTGGAAAGAACCTCTTCTTCGATCTGTCGTCCTGCCTCACCGGTTTCGCGGAACCCCGAGGAAATGATGATCACAAGCGGGACTTTTTTTTCCCCGGCTTCTTTCACAACCTGCGGCACTCCGGTGGCCGGGACCGCGACAACCGCCACATCCACGTGTTCCGGAATAGCGGAAAGCGAGGGGTAGGCAGTACGCCCGAGGATATCGGGTGCTTTCGGGTTGACCGGGTAGAGTGAACCCGGAAACGTGAGGAGGTTTCGTGTGATTGCGTACCCGACCTTGTTCGGGTCCTGCGAAGCCCCGACTACCGCGATGGAACGGATGGTGAGGAGCTGGTCCGGGAGGACGGGCTTTTCGTCCGGAGCAGCCGGTGCCGGCACATCGTCAACGTATACCCGGGCATCGACGGCACACCCGCCGTTCTCGTACAACACCAGCGGATTGAGGTCGAACTCCCTGACGAAAGGGCTTGAAAAAAACCACCGGGCTGCGGCAGCGATCGCGGATACGAATGCCTGCTCGTCCCGGGCCGGCTGGTTCCGGTATCCGTGGATGAGGCGATAGCTCCGGAGCTCCCGCACCATCGTGCGGATCTCCTCCTCCTCGACCGGCAGCACGCGGATGGAGACATCGCGCAGCAGCTCGACCAGCGTCCCACCGGCGCCGATGGTGATCACCTTGCCAAATGCCGGATCGGTTTTGCCGCCGATGATCAGTTCGAGTCCCGGGGGGAGCTGCTGTTCCACGATGATGCCATCGATAGCCGCGCCAGGAACATTTGCGGTCACGTCCCGGGAGATCTTGTTAAAAGCTGCCGTTGCTTCAGCCGGTGATGCGATATTGATGATGACCCCGCCGGCATCGCTCTTATGCACGACCTGCCGTGAGATAACTTTCATCACGACAGGATAGCCGATTGTATCAGCAGCGTTTTTTGCCTCATCTTCCGTATGCACGACAAAAAATCGCGGAACCGGGATACCGGCGCTCTTGAGCAGTTCAAAACCTTCTGCTTCCGGGAGTAACTGGCGTGCCATTGCGATCGATCCTGATAGTGTGCCTGTGGATACAGAATATAAGCGCGCCGGGTTATGAGGATTGTTAACTATTGACTGGCATTATCCCTGGCAGGGTACATTGGGTCTAAAGGGCCCGGGCAGGGTCAGCAAGGATGGGCACAACCACCCCATCTCGTTCAAACTGCTCGCGGACGAGCCCGGCAAGGCTCCCGTGCCCGATCCGTTCCCTGGCGACCGGGAGGTAGAGACGCTCTTTTGCAGTGGCACGGCCCCATGACACCCGGTGTCTTCTTCCGGGAGGTGATGCGAGGGCGGTGCAGATAATCCCCTTACCCATTCTGCATAACCTTGATAAGTTCCTATCACCATCAGTAATCAGGATGCATATCCCAACACCCGGGGAACTCCGCACGCGACGCGAAACGCTGG
>JBAVWM010000163.1:0-3783 GCA_049697815.1 Methanoregula sp.
TCTCCTTCGTGGAGGAGAACAAGCCACTCATCGATCTCTGGTGAGCGGTCCATGCCGTTCTGGACAAAAACTATCTTCATCGTCTTGATCTCATCATCGGCAGAACGGAGAGACAAGACGAGAACCGGGTCGGAATTTTCGGAAAACTCAACAATACTCCCGGCAAGAGTATTCCGCGGAACGTCCTTGGCCGTGACCTTGAGTTTCTTCTCCTGCGTATCAATGAGAAAGATCCGCCGGTCAGTCATATAGGCATGGAAGAAAAATTTCTTAACCGATACATTGAGCGAACCTATGAGCACCTGTTCGCCGGGTTGCAGATACGGGGAGATGCCTCCCTCTTCTTCCTCTTCCCCCACATCACCATCGTCTGATGGAGGTCTGGCAGACACAGCTCCTTTCTGCGTTGCAGAGCTTGGGGTAGGATTCCGTTTGCCCGCGCTATCGGATTGTTTCTGTGGCTGCCCAGGTATTTTTTCCCCGCAGTAACCACATACAAGGGTATCATCCCGTATATTCATCCCGCAGTTTGGGCACTTCATCGGCAAACTCCGTTTCCGGTTATCAAGACTGGATACCTATAATGTTCTCATAAGATATGAAAAATTCTCTGATCGGGAGATACCGGTCCAGTACTGGATATTTTCATACACGTCCGACGGCAACAAGGGCGTCAATGGCATGTGCGACGGACAGCCGCTCATCTTCTTTTTCTCCAGGGTACCAATACAGTCCGGCCTCTTTTTTATTGTTACAGAGAAGGGCATTGATCCGGCACCGGGCCGGATCTCCTGATAAGAGACAGTCATCCGGCCCGATTCTGCCGAGCCGGTTGTTGATGGTGATGCGCAGGGGATCCGGTGAGTTGATGACATGATATAATCCCCGGTTCACGACCACAATAATGACCCCTTTTTTTTCTGTTTCTTTTGAATCTTCTGCCCGGAACGTCCCATAGTTCTCATCACCAAACGGGTTGAGGAACTCGCGGTAGAACGGGTCGTGCCGTTCCTTGAGATGACCTAAGAAAAGCCCGGTTTTCATGGGCAGATACCGGGAATATTTCGCATTGACCGGTGACCGCAGGTGTTCATACTCCTGCTGTGCCAGTACTTCTTCGAGGGTTTTCTGCACACGGGCAAATGCATCCTCCCGTACACTCCCGGTAAAGCGGAGGGGAATAGGGCGGAAATACAAGGTTTTTCCCAGGATGGGCATGCCAACGGAACCGTCTTTCAGCAGGGAGAGCATGATGGTAGCGGCAGGCAACGCAGGGCTGTCAGGTTTTTTTGCGGCCATGCGCAGAGGGGGGTTGCTGACCGGGTTCGTACCGCGCGCAAGAGCGGCCCACGTCTCAGGCACGTACGTATGATTGAGGTGTTTTTTCCAGAGCGGGTCGCGGATGGTGGCAATGGATACCAGCCGGAACGCCGGGCCAACAGGAATGAATTTTGCACCACAGTGACTGCATTCGATATAGAAATCCGTCCGGGGGATGCCGAAGAGCTGTTTCCCCACGACACGGTTCAGGACCCCGGTCCGGCATACGGGACACAGGTCCAGCCATGACAAGCCCGGGTCGTCTCTTCCGGTTCCTCCGAGCCGTACAGAAGGGGCAATGAGCGAGGCAATATGCCAGGTCCACGGTGCAAGGAGCCTTATGCCCCGCCGCTGGGTGCGTACATGCCGGTCCGCGATCATTACCGGTTCAGCAATACCGGCACTGCACAGCACCTCTGCGATCACCGGCGCCGCAGCTTTTCCCGGGATATGCAGACGCTCCCCGATGCACCGGTCAAGCCCGTCTTCCACCCGGTCCCCTGCATCTTTTGGGGTCGAGAGGGCAAGGGCCTTATTCGGTCCGGCATTCAGGCATTCCATGGCAACGCCTATCGCTTCCCCGGTTACGGTGACACCTCCCCGGAGGAACGGCAGCCGGGAGACACGGCTCGTTACCGTGCCGCAGGCATGTGCGAAGATCTCAGGGGGTATGGGAAAAAACTGGGTTGCAGACATAGGGTAGTGCGCCATATCGTTTCAGCCCCAATCAGCATAAGAGTTCCCGTGCGCTGGCGATTTCCGAGATTACGGGTACAAAGGAATCACACCAGTGTGAGTATCTCTGGAAATTCCCCGACAGGTACTTTTGTACTATATCAAATGATATCATGGATGGTGGGTACAATATCACCACACATCGTGAAAATAGCGGTGGGGCCATCCATCGATCCTATAAAGACCCGTATACCCTGGTGGAGAAACCGGAGTGCGATCAATACTATGAAAATTACCACATCCTTCAGGCGCTCTGTTGCGGCAGCCCTGCTGGCAGCAGGGCTTGTGTATCCTGCCTGTGCAGCCGTCTGCCCCAAAGGGATCGGGGGCTGTCCAACCCCTGGCAGGTGCTTCCTCTTTACCGATGCGGACGCGAACTCGTTCTGCGATTATACCTCGCGGACCGTGTCGCAGACCACACCGGGTGCATCCCCCTCCAGTCCCGGAGCACCAGCACCGGCACAGACATCTGTCCAGACCACCGCTACAGCTACGCCAGCACCGGATCTGACAACGGTTCAGGGTACTGCAACACCCGCACCTGCCGATCCGGTGGTCTTAGTAAGTCCAGGATCCTCCCAGGTCACTCCGATACCTCCCGCCACAAGCGGAGCGAATGCCACGACACCGGTACTTCAGAATGCCTCATCCGGGGGATTTCTCGATTCAATCCATCTGTCCGCACCTCTGGCAGAGGTTCTCCTCTTTTTCTTCCTGACAGGTATTTTCTTTGCACTCATCAGGACGGGAGTATTCGGGACCGGGATCCAAAAAACACGTCCGGCCCTTGCGCTCTCAGCCCTCTTTGGCCTTGGTACATCCCTGATTATTACGTATATCCTCGCAGGAGGCTCTGTTGCAGGCACAACCTGTGCCCTCATCTATGTGGGAGCGGGGACGCTGCTTGCTGCATATCTCTGGTACTCGGGGGTGATGAACCGGAAGATCGCGCTGGGAGCGGCAGCACTCGGCGCACTTGCAGGTTTTGTCTTCCTTGCGCCGATCATGCCATTGGAACTCGGAGGAATCGTCAATGTCCTGAGCGGTGCTTCGGCCCTGACACCGGGAATCATCGTGATCAGTGCCGTCATTCTCGTCACGCTGCTGGTGGGCCGGACATTCTGTGGACAGATTTGCCCGGTCGGTTCACTGCAGGAGCTGGCATATGAAATCCCGGTAAAAAAGTTCGTGATCCGGCATACAGAGATCCTGGAGCTGGTCCGGCTTGCGGTCTTCCTTGTAACGGTCATTGCTGCCATCTACCTGATCGATTTGATGGCGATCACCGGGCTGTACGACCTCTTTTCCCTGACGATCTCGGCCGGGCTGGTCATCGCGGCCGGCATTATCCTGCTCTCGGTCTTCCTGTACCGACCGGTCTGCCGGATCATCTGTCCCTTCGGGGTCCTCTTCTCCCTCTTTGCAGAGTTCAGCCTCTTCCGGCTGAAACGCACGGAGACCTGCATCCATTGTAAAAAATGCGAGAAGGCATGTCCTGCCCGTACAGCCGGGGAGGATGCCTCAAAACGGGAATGCTATCTTTGTGGCCGGTGCAGGGATGCCTGCCCGGTCAGCACTGCGCTGGTGTACCGCAGGTAGTTCCGCTAAAAGGGACCCCGACAGAAGTAAAAGAAATGAGCGGCCCGGGAATTCCACCATATTTTTTGTGTTCGTCAACCGCCTCCGTGGGTGCCCCCGCTAACGGATCAGTTACCTGACCGGACAACC
>JBAVWM010000164.1:0-3331 GCA_049697815.1 Methanoregula sp.
AAGTTCCCGGCAGATGACCATGTCGGACGTGATCGAATCGCTCTACAAGGTAGGAAAACCCCTCATCGTCGCGACCGACGTGCGGGAGATGCCGTATTCTGTGGAGAAGATTCGCCGGGCTTTCTCCGCGATCGCATTCGTGCCAAAACAGGACGTCAGCGTTGACACAAAACTGGAGCTGACCGCCCCGTTCGAGTATGCCAACGATCACGAGCGGGACGCCCTCTCGGCGGCGCTGGATGCATACCGCCAGTACCGGCACAAGTTCCAGAACCTCATAAAACGCATCCCTCCGGGGCATGACCTCGATGAGGTCCGCGCCCGGGTCATCCGGGGTCAGTCCCTTGATACCGTCCTTGGGGAAATGAAGGTTCCGCTCCGGGAACCGGAGGCTGCCGAAACCGCGCTTGTGCCGGTGGACAGCGGCAGGCACGATGAACGCGTGCGGGTTCTCGACGGGATGGTGAAGCGCCTCCGGATATTTGTTGCCGAGCTGCAGGAAGAGGTCAAGGGAAAGGAGTACGAGATCCACCGGTTGCAGACTCGCATCCGCAAGGTCCACACCGCCCGGGATGCCGAGCTTGCAAAAGATACGGAGGTCACTAAAAAGGACGCGGTGATCCAGAGCCTGAAAAAACGGCTCCGCAAGGAGGAGCGGCATAACCGGAATCTCCTGAAACGTCTTGCCCGGATCAAGAAATTCGCCGAGCTCTCAATGGAAGGGGAGGTTGTCCCGGTCAAGGTGATGGATGCCCTGACAAAAGATGGGCTCCGGCGGCTGGCGGATGACGTAGGGATCGCGGAGGGGGATATCATCTTCGTGACCCGGACGGATGGCTATGGACGCAACATTGTCAGGGACCTTGCGGACCTGCGGGTGAAGGCCGTGATCGCCGCATCCGACGCTCTCGCAGCAAACGATCCCCATATACTCCCGCTGTTCCGCGAGGCGGGTGTTCCCCTGCTTTCCGACACGCTGGCCGGTGTCCAGGTCCGGGGAAAACAGGGACTTGCCGGAAAGGGGACCCTCGAGTCAGCCATTCGCGATTGGCAGGGCCAGCAGGAGAAGCATGAACGGGAGAAGAAGTCCGAGATGATCGAGCACATCTTCAAGGAGTACAAGAGCGAACGCGGTAAAGAGGTGAAAAAAGGTGGATGACCGGGACCTCCTGAACGTAGTAATGGGAATAGTAGGAAAGGAAAAGTGCCTTGATGACTGTGCGGAAATCCCCTGCGGGGACCTGGTGATGGTGGTAACGACCGACATGCTCCACCGCACCACGGATTTTGTCCCAGGGATGACCGACTGGCAGGCCGGCTGGATGAGCGCCGCAGTCACCCTCTCGGATATCGCAAGCATGGGTGCAGCACCGAAATACCTGCTCATCGCGGTCGGACTGGATGACTGGAAGTGCCTTGCCGGTGTGATGCAGGGCGCAAAAGACTGCTGCACGAAGTTCGGCGCAGAGATCATCGGCGGCGATATTGACCGGCACGGGGAACTCACCATCGTGACCACCGGCCTCGGCCTCGTCAGCAGGCGGGATATTGTCAGAAGGATCGGCGTCTGGCCGGGGGATCTGGTCTGTATCACCGGCACTCCGGGTCAAGCGCAGGCATGGCTTGACGGCTATCACCAGTTCGAGAAAGCGCTCTTCGAGCCGCAGCCCCGGGTGGCAGAGGGACAACTCCTTGGCAGGGCCGGTGTGAGCGCGATGATGGACGACAGTGACGGGATTGCGTTGTCTCTCTATGACTTGATGAGGGTCAACGACTGCGGTTTTTCCCTTGACTCTGCAAAACTTCCGCTTCCGACCGGGATCCCGGCGGATCAGGCACGGGAACTGGCGCTCTACGGTGGCGGGGACTACGAGCTGATCTTCACCCTGCCACCTGAACGCCATCCGGTTGATGGTGTTTCATATACGATCATCGGTACCACCATTGAAAAAAGAGTTGTCCTGATCGATGGTATTCCTTTGGAAAAGCGCGGGTACCAGCACCGCTGGGAATAATTTCTTTTATACCCGGTATACCGCTTTGATATTATTATCACATAAATCCGAAAAACCTGAGCGAACAATAGACCAGAAGCGAGATACCTGCAACTTTTATTGTCTGGGTATTCATCTCCTCAACGAACCGAGTCCTGTAGCCGGCATCATTCATCGCATCGTACACCGGTTTAATGAGGATAAGCCCGAATGGGAATAACGGGAGCAGCCAGTAATACCCCATCTCTACAGAGACGAGGACAGCGCAGAGTATCAATGCCAGAACCATAAGTAAAATTGTCCACTTGAATGCTGCACGTATCCCTATAATCATGACCGAATTTCTCCGTTTATTCCGATCCTTTTCAATATCCCGGATTTCATTAAGGAGTTCACTGATGATACCAAACAACGCCAGGAGAGAAAAAAAGATGATGCCCATCCGGTCTAACGGGTGATACAGGAGGTATCCGAGCATACCGCAGAGCATCGGGAGGATCGCATGGTAGACAAGGTCAAGCCCGGCAATGTTTTTTGTCTCAATGAGAAATGAGTACGTAATAAACATAAAAAGGATCAGCACTTCTATCCAGAGCAGCTTTGCCGGCAGGAATATCATACATATCAGGGTGATAAGAAGAAGTATTACGCTTACAAGAACCGCGAAACTCAGCGACATCGATCCGTCTGCAAGCGGATTTCTGGGAAAAGGTGTTTGTGCGTCCAGATCTCGGTCTGAAATATCGTTTACAACAAATCCAAATGCAGATGACGCTATGATAAAAACCACAAGATAGACAAGAGAGATGTCTACCACGGAGGATCCAAGAAAAGCTCCGAACAATCCGACAATAATGGACAGTACTCCATATTCCTTGAACCGCAGAAGTCTGGCAAGCGGGTTGATACGAATCCTCCGGAATGATTAACACCCATTTGATAGAATAATTAATAAAATAATGGTGCCGCAGAACGGTATTTGTTGTACACATGGTGGCATTGCAAACCAAATCATTCAAGATTCAAGCAGGATAAAATAATGGTGATTGAAGGGGGATGATGAATGGCTCACGTACTGCTCTCTCCGCTAAGCTGGGGTCTTGGTCATGCCACGAGGGATATCCCCATTATCAGAACCCTGCTCGCTCATCATCACGATGTCACCATCGCTGCGAGCGGTAACGCACTCGCCGTGCTCCATCAAGAATTCCCTGAATGCAGTTTCATCGAGTTTAACGATTACCCTATACCCTACAGCTCAAGTCGTTTCTTTATTCCGAAGTTCATCGCATCCCTGCCAAGTATTTCGCGAGCCCTGGCAGAGGAACGCCGGAATC
>JBAVWM010000165.1:0-1919 GCA_049697815.1 Methanoregula sp.
CCCTTGTACCGCTGGATGTTCACTCCTTTCTCACCCATGGCAGCGGAGACCTTCTGCATCTCGCTCTCTTTATACACGTACCTCTCCTCTTTCCCTTTTGATACTCGGAAGAGGGGCGGCTGGGCGATGTACACGTACCCGAGTTCGATCAGTTTCTTCATGTACCGGTAGAAGAAGGTCAGGAGCAGGGTTCGGATATGGGCACCGTCCACATCGGCATCGGTCATGATCACGATGTGGTGGTACCGGGCACGCTCGGGATCGAACTTTTCGAGGACGCCAGTGCCAATGGCATTGATCAGCGTCTGGATCTCGGCGTTTTTGAGGATCTGGTGTTCGCCGGCTTTCTCAACGTTGAGGATCTTTCCCCTGAGCGGGAGGATTGCCTGGAACTTACGGTCCCGGCCCTGCTTGGCGCTGCCGCCTGCAGAGTCACCTTCTACGATATAGATCTCGCTCTTTTTGGGATCGCGTTCGGAGCAGTCCGAAAGCTTCCCGGGCAGACCGGCAGATTCGAGCGAGCTCTTGCGCCGGGCGAGTTCCCGGGCGTTCCGCGCGGCCTCGCGGGCCTTTGCAGCCGATAGTGCCTTCTCAACAATGGTCTTGAGGACGCCCGGGTTCTCGTCAAAGTACTCGGTGAGCGCAGCGTACACAAGGGAATCGACAATCCCCTTGACGGCGCTGTTCCCGAGGCGCATCTTGGTCTGGCCCTCGAACTGGGGGTTCGCCATCTTAACCGAGACGACCGAGGTCAGACCCTCCCTGACATCTTCACCCCGGAGGGTAACCTGGGCATTCTCCTTGATGAGACCGTTCCGCTTCGCAACGACGTTGATGCCCCGGGTGATGGCGCTCCGGAAGCCTTCGAGGTGTGTGCCGCCTTCGCGGGTGTTGACCGAGTTGACGTACGTGTAGAGTTTCTCATCGTACTGAGTCGTGTATTGCAGCGCGACCTCAAGTTCGAGCTTGTTCTCGATGTCTTTTTTCGTAATATAGATGGGGTTCGGGTGGATGACCTCGATGCCCTCGTTCAGGTATTTCACGAACTCCGAAAGCCCGCCCGCATAACAATAGGTGGCTGACGTCGCGACAAGCGTCACGGAATCGTTGTTCCGTTCATCGGTGATGATGATGGTGAGGGCGGCGTTCAGGAATGCGAGTTCCCGTAAGCGGTGGGAGAGGGTATCGTAGTCGAACGTCGTCGTCTCGAATATGGTTGCATCCGGGACAAAGTGGATCCGGGTGCCGGTCAACTTCGGGCCGAACTGCGCAAGGAATATCCGGCGGTTCTCCTGCTCGCTCGCATGGGGATCGATCACCGGTGCGGTGGAGAGATCCATCTGGCCGGAGGCGGAGGCATGGGCGGGGACCTCCGTCGGGGTGAATGGTGCCGGTGCACCGTACCACTGCCGGTACCGGGCGATCATTTCGCTCAGGGTTTCCTCCCGCGTCGAGAGCGGCGAGGTCACCCGGCCCTGGGAAAACCGCATCTCGTAGATATTACCGTCACGGTATACATGTGCGGAGAGCCAGTTTGAAAGGGCATTGACCACCGAGACACCGACACCGTGGAGACCGCCCGATACCTGGTAAGTCTCCTTGTCGAATTTTCCCCCGGCATGCAGGACCGTGAGTACGACCTCGAGAGCGCTCTTGCCGTTCTTCTCCATCCGGTCGACCGGGATACCCCGGCCGTTGTCCGTGACCATGAGGGAACCGTCACGGTTGATGACAACCTCGATCCGGCTACAGTACCCGGCAAGGGCTTCATCTATCGAGTTGTCCACGACTTCATAAACGAGATGGTGCAGGCCGCGGGTATCGGTGCTGCCAATATACATCGCCGGCCGCTCGCGGACCGGAGTCAGTC
This sequence comes from Methanoregula sp., assembly GCA_049697815.1. GTDB lineage: Archaea > Halobacteriota > Methanomicrobia > Methanomicrobiales > Methanospirillaceae > Methanoregula. Next base: position 1,871 of record JBAVWM010000165.1, read on the forward strand.
CTTCGAGGACCGTGATGTGTGATGCATCGTACGTGTCAGTCAAGTAAAA
>JBAVWM010000166.1:0-7114 GCA_049697815.1 Methanoregula sp.
ACTCCATATAGTAGGGGAGACCGGCGAAGATCACAAGGTCGTACGGCTCCCTGCCGTCAATCCCGTTCCAGAGTGGGTCGGTGAGGCGCTGGCCGACCTCGACCACCGGCATGACCCGGGCTTTCGCATATCCCCGCCTGATAAGATCCCGGTTGGTATGGCCTGTTGCGATGACCGGAATTCCCCCCTTCTCTGCGAGGATAATGAGAAGATCTATCATCTTCCGCTCGTCAAGATCGATCTCTGCCGCAAGGTGACCGATTACAAGGACCGGATGTTTCGCCCGTTTGATCATCGCGTCCACGATATCCGGTTTCGTGATGACCGATGCTTTCTTCGGGCCGGGGACTTCGGCAACCTGCCACGACTCGACCGGGGGCATTACCGGCCTCCCCCCTGCTTCCTGACCTGCCATGCAAGAAGGGTAGGATCCGGGATCGGGTGCTCTTTCCAGTCCCGCTCCTTTAAGATCTGCATGACTTCGGCCTTCATCGTGACCGGAATGTCGGCTGGAGTCCGGACAAAGAGATCGATATCATCGGGGAGGATTCCCATCATCCGCTTGTGGAGATCGAGGTAATGGGTGAGCTTGATCGCCCGTCCCCGGGTCGTATCGTTCGGACGCATGCAGAGCTTTGCGATCATCACCACCGCCTCCTCCTTGGTCTCGGCTGCGAAGAAGAGATGCTCGGGGACCGGCCCCACGTACACGCTCTCCCCGGTCCTCCGGTCATAGACATACCAGTCCTGCTCCCGTTCCGCTTTCCCAAGGAGCATCCTGCGGTACTTGGTCCCGTGCGGGCCGACAACGACCGGGATGCCGAGCCTCCAGAACCCGGCCGCGATCGCCACTGCCTTCTGGGACATCGCACCCCACGCAACCCCGACTGCCCCGACCCGGTTATAGACATAGTCGGCAATTTCTTCGTAGTTGCCCCTCAGGGTCCGCCGTGCAAAAACACTTGCGATCTTTATCGCCGCCCCTGCGATGTGAGCGTTTGCGACACAGGAGCCGACGTTGACAATGCCGCCGGCGTCGAATGTTCCCGGGTAAATCTCGTAGGGAGTCTTCCCCTCATCGTTCTTGTACATGCCGATAGAGAGGGCGGCACAACCGGAGGTCATGTTGATGTACCGGCGGTTTGCAAACTCGATGCACATCTCAGCGACTTCGCGCCCTCCTTTCGGGTAGTTCGAGCACCCGACGAAGGCGACGATCCCGGGAATTTCCCCGAGCACGATGGGTCCCCCGACGTTCCGGATCTCGACATCCTGTATGGCCCCCCTTCCGGTCCGGATGCAGAAGGTTTCACTGGCAGTCTTCTCTGCAGCAGCAGCCGTGATCATCGTATGGATGGGGATATGCTGGGTGCAGGCCTGCTCGCACCGTCCGCAGCCAAGGCACTCTTCGTACATCTCGCCGAGCATTGCAGGCTTCCCTTTCCCTGCCGCTTTCAGGCTTTCCGGAATGTGAAGATCATTCGGGCATGATCGCCGGCAGAGCTTGCACTGGGTACAGGTCTTCGCAAGCTCAATGATCTGTTCGCCGGTGAGAGGGATCTTTGGCTTTTTCCGGAGCGGTGCGACGAACCGGGCAACCCGTACAGCGACCTCCCCCGCTTTCTCCGGGTCGAGGATCAGCACTCCCGGCTCCCGTCCACTCGTGAGATCGGCAACAATTTCGTCAGCCGGGTCCCGGGTCCGGTCGGGAAGCCCGAGGCAGTTCTTCTCCGAGGTCGCGATCAACGGGGATCCGACCCCGCTGGATTCGAGAAGGGTATCGGCGCGGATGCATTGCTCGTCAACCACAACCACATCCGGTATACCGCTCCGGATGTACCGGAGCTGCCATGACATGGGACCGACGATCTTTGCCGAAGCGGAGTACCGGGTTACATCGAGGGCAGTGCAGCAGATGCCGGTTACCTCCACGGCATCCGGCATCCGGGTTTTTTTCAGATGGTCGATAATATGGACCGCAGGTGGGACATTGTGGCCGATGACGAGGATGACGGGTTTTTTGGTATCGATTCCCCCCATCCCGAGATCGACTAAGGGGGTTTCGGGTTCTGCTTTGGGAAATCCCAGAGCCGAGATCTGGGCAAGGTCGGCGACTTCCATGCCAACCTGGTCGATCATGCCGGCGTGCAGGACCTTGGACTCAAAATCAAGGCTGCTGCCTTCCTGGCCGGTATGAGCTACGGCAAGGAGCTGGGTGACCTGCCCCTCAAGATACTCGAGCACGGTCTCGAGATCACTCAGCTTTTCCGGTTTTATGCCACAGACAAGCCGGGTTACCGGCGCTTCGATATCGATGGCGTTGCCACCGGGGTCAAGCCGGAGATCTGCACCGCAGGTCCGGATGGTATGCGTGACCAGCTCCCGTGCGTGGCTGATATGGGTTGCCGCACCGATGCATGCCGCGAGAAGGACAAAGCGCGACTGCTGCGCAGGCATCGTGATCCCGCAGGCCCCGCGCTTCGTCCCCGTGAGATCGCATTTCCCGAATGTGCAGAAGCAGCAGAGATCGCAGAACGGGAGATAAAACGGCTGATAACGGGAGAGAAGTTTATGGTCCCACGAGCGCAATGACGTAAGAGACGGGAAGGGTGTCGGACCCTCCGCTTCAGACCAATCCTCCCCCGAGATCTTCCCGATGGAGAGTTGAAGATTATGGATGTTTCCGATATCCGATTCCAGCTCACCTATTTTGAGAGATACGTTCTTCCGGTTCACGCGATCCCCGACCAGCCTTAAGATTGTAGTTTGCTGCAGCAACCTGTTTAATGTTGCTTCTTTGCCATACGGCACGTACGAGTACTATGACGGGACCGGTTCAGCCGTATCCCGCCTTCTTCATGAGTTCGCTCACGGACCGGACCATGGGGGAATCTTCCGGAAGTTCGAGGAGGGATTTGCCCCGGAGGACAGCTTCCTGTACTCCGGGATCCTGTGCAATCGAACCGAGATACTGCTGCGGTAATGCAGGTTCCGGGATCGCAAAACCCCGGGGCATCTGGTTTCCCCCGACAATATAGAAATGATCAAAGAGAATCCCCACCTCGCGGGCAATCCTGTATGCGCGTTTTGTGTGCCCAAAGGATTTGCTTGAAGCGCCGATGATATCAAAGATATCGTCGACGCGGGAGACGATCTTCCGGTTCAGGTGCTCGACCCCGGCCGGGGAATCGATCAGAATATACCGGTAATTCCGGGTCATGCGCGAGAGCGCTTCCTTGAGTGCCGCGTCCGGCATGCAGTAGCATCCCTCGATCCATTTCGTTCCGACCGCGATGAGGTCGAACGACTCCCCTTCGTAGAGCCCTTCTTTCCAGATCCGGGATTCTATCCGCTCGGACGGGGGAATCCCGATGGTTGTCCCGCCTTTCCGGATGAAGGTATCGGTGACAAGATCGGAGATGGTCCCGATGCCGGCCTTTTCCAGATCCACGCCGACCATCTCGGCAAGGTTCTGGTCGGGATCCGTATCGACGAGGAGGAGAGGTACATCTCCCTTTCTGATGAAATACCGGGCCATGACCGCAACAAAACTCGTCTTCCCGGTACCTCCCCGGCCGGCAGTTACCAGTGTTTTCATGGTATTTTGCCCCCAGGTGACGTTTCTGTTTTTCCGCAAAGATCCGTATCTGTCAGAAGATTATCTGTTATCCGTTCAATCGCGCTCATTGCGGCAGTCCCTGCCAGCGCCATGACCGGATCCGCTGCCATCCCGGCTTTCATGACGGCGGAATCGTAGGGGATCGTCCCCATAAGGCGGGATTTGATCACCTGCGCAAAAACAGAGACAATTCTCATCTCATCCTCGGATCCTATGCGGTTCCCCGCGACAATGACGTTTGGAACCCCGGACTCCCGGGCCATCCGGGCGATAACCCGTGCGGTCTCCAGGGATTTTGCGTTCGCGTCCGTAACGATGAGCATCACATCCACCCCTTCTGCGGTTCCCCGGCCAAGGTGTTCGAGCCCGGCTTCCATGTCAAGAACGAGCGCCTCGTCGCGGTCGACAACCAGGTGACGGATAAGAGTGCGGAGAACCGTGTTCGCTGCACAGGTGCATCCGGAACCCATTGCTTTTACGGTACCCATGACGAGGAGTTGCGCCCCTGAAGGGGTCGGCACTGCATAATCCCGTATGATATCATCCACGGAAAAGGTGAGCGAATAGACCCCGGGGAATCCTGTTTGTGTTTTCGATTCGATCAAAGCGGCATTTTCAGAAATGGGAAGGATGGATGATGCCTCCTGCATGGTGAGCCCGAGGGACACGCCAAGATTCGGGGTCGGATCCGCATCGACCGCGATCGTCCGGAATCCCCGCCGGGCTAACGACCATGCCAGGCCTGCGGCAACGAGCGTCTTTCCTACGCCACCCTTTCCTGCAACAGCGATCTTCATGGAGGCCCTGCCTGGTTATGAGTGGATATTACTGTTGAGGGGATTTAATACTGGCTGGTTCTGAGGATGATGACTCATCCTGCCCTGCAAGTAATTATCACCCTCCGGGAGCATGATCTGAACAATCATGAATGCAGGCCGGAATCCCTGGGATGAGGACTACCGGCGTCGCGGGCGGCTCTGGGGCGGCAGCGCCTCTTTCCTTCCCCGGCTCCCGGGTTCTTTCAGGATTCTCGAACTTGGCTGCGGGGATGGTAAAACCACCGCATCTCCTGAACTGGCCGGCTGCTCTGTAACGGCGATTGATTGCTCCCCCCACGCAGCATCGCTTTGCCGGAATACCTGCACGGATCCGGATCGGGTCGGGATCCTTATTGCAGATTGCAAAAAGACTCCTTTCCGCAATGAATCCTTTGATGGTATCATCGCCTCCCATATCGTCGGCCATCTGAGCAGCGCAGAGCGCCAACAGCTGGCCGGTGAGGTTCTCCGGCTTCTGGCTCCCGGAGGCAGCCTCTGGTTCTGCGATTTCTCGAGCGGGGATTTCAGGTATGGCCGTGGAGCGGAGATCGAAGCAGGTACGTTTATGAGAAAGAACGGTATTTCTACGCACTACTTCATGAATGACGAGGTACTGGCCCTTTTTGCCGGTCTTGCAGTACGGTCACTGGTGCAGCACCGGTGGGAGATGCGAGTCCGGGGTACGGTTTTCCCCCGGGCTGAAATTGTGGCGGAATTCAAAAAACGTGTCTAGAGTCCGGGGCTATCGCCACAAACCCTTTGTATACAGGACTTCAACCTTTCTCCTGAAGTATCATATGAAAGGATCCATCTTTCTTATCGGTCTGATTCTCCTGCTCCTGGTGGTTGGAGCAGGGTTACCGGCTGCCGCATCCCCCACAATTTCCTCGGTTTCCCCGTCAACCGGCCCCAATAATGGATATGTAACAGTCACGATCACGGGTACTGGTTTTAATTCCCAAAGTACGGTGTGGATAACGCCGGCAAGTGTATGTGATCCCGGAAACAGAATTTACAGCATTGGTTGCAGCTGGAATCCGACATCGGGAACCTGCTCGTTTTCTTTCCAGGGGCAGGCCCCGGGCCCATACACGATGTGGGTCAACAGTCCCATAACCGTCGGTGGTGGCGTCTCTTCTGATGATGAGGGCAGCCTTCACGAGGCTTTCACATTGTACCAGGGTACCGGCTCAAATTATGCCCCCTTTATTCTACCCGAAACGACCATATACGGACCTCCCGGACATGGTACTATTTACGTGGAATCGTCACCGCCCGACGCAGTCATCTCTCTGAATGACGAAAACAAGGGCCATGCTCCGGTCACCATTACGGATCTCTGGCCCGGGTCGTATACGATATCTGCCGAGCTGGCCGGGTACCAGAAGTATACCTCCACAACAACGATCTCGGGTTCTTCACGCTCTTCGGTGTATTGTAAACTGGTGCCTGATAATTCAGGCAAGGGATTGTATGTCATGTCAACCCCGGTCCAGGCAAACGTCTACCTTGACGGGGTTTTCAAAGGAGAGACTCCTTTAATGCTGAACGACACTGCCTCCGGGTCGCATACCCTCCAGGTCAGACATTCCGGCTACAGCGAATGGAACTCAACCATTGAGGTTCCTGAAAGCGGGACCAAAACGATTTCGGCAATCCTGAATCAGAGTAATGCCGATGTAACCCGGGGGATCAGCATCTCCTCGAACCCGGGGGGTGCCACCGTTATTCTTGACGGCCTCCGGAAGGGAATTACACCAATAACACTGAATACCGTAGCTGCCGGTATTCACGTTCTCGAGATTGAGTATCCCGGTTATACCTCCTGGAAATCAGCTGTCGATGTACCGAAAACAGAAATAAAAGAGATTGCCGTTAACCTGACCCCGAAGCCTGGCTGCTCTCCCGGGTGGATCGCGGTTTCCTCAGACCCCTACAACGCCCTGGTCACCCTTGACGGGGTTTATGTCGGCCGGACCCCGGCAAACAGTTCCCTGAACCTGGATACCATTGCAGCAGGCGACCACGCCATCGGACTTGCACTTCCCGGTTACGAACCGTATTCCACGAACGCAATGGTATTGCCAAACCTGATCTCCTCCGTGAATGCAACACTTATACCGGTACCAGTATCCGGTCCTTTGGCAAAAGGAGCCTTGTCTGTTACCTCAGACCCCGCGGGTGCAACAATCTCGCTCGATAACAGTTCCATGGGAATATCGCCGCTGAGTCTCCATGATATCGCCGTGGGTAACCACCTAATCACCATGAGCATGGAGGGCTACCAGAATTATTCTACCAGTATCCTTGTGAGTGCAGGAACCACCAGCAATGTTTCAGCCACCCTTCTGGCGGTACCACCCACCCTGCATTCCCCGCTCTTCCCGCTGGCTGCACTCGGGGCTCTTGGCATTATTGCTTTTTTTGCCCTGAGGAGATCGGAATAATCCTTTTTGATCCCTGAGACCTGTCCCGGAACAACGGGAATCCTTCGCGGGGGAATCCGTAAAAAGAAAACGGGGTGAATTTTTTTCAAAATTTCTGCTCTGTAGAAATCATGTTACTTGACGCTCCAGGGGCTTCGCCCCGCCGCTTGGGCGCCCCAATTGCGATGACGCCGTATTACCTGTACACAGAAATGGAGAATTTTTCAGAGCAGGCAATGCAGAGTCATCAC
>JBAVWM010000167.1:0-6509 GCA_049697815.1 Methanoregula sp.
ACCTTACCCCCCTACATCTCACCCAACCCCCGCAATAGCCCCATATCCGCTTTTCTTTCGCCACATCCCCCAAACGTCCCAAAGCCCGTTCCGGAACCCGGCCTCTGCTGGTACTGTCCTATACTCTCCCATAAGAAAAACAGGTCTCTACGACGTAAAAACGAGAGCATGCAACACCCAAAAGAGCCTTACTATCCTGCATTTTCGCGTTACTATCCTGTAAACACCTCCAAAAAGGGGAAACGGAGCCCTGTACGGACTCCGTTGGGTTATGCCCTCCCACCCCGATCTCGGAGTGCACCTACCGACGGAGGGAGATCCCGGGGAACCCCCTCCCCGCCGGTGCAGGAGGCGGGCTCTCCCCAAGAGAGGTACCTAGAGGGGATACCTACCGACACCAACGGAACCGGTCAGGGAATTCCCGTCTCGCCCGATCACCGCGAAACCATTGCCTGCCAGCCGGAAGAACCGGATGTTCCCGTACGAGTCACAGGCCCGGATCCCGCGGGAGCGGCCGGGAGATGTCGGGACCCGCTGAGGCTGGCAACCGCGGTCCCGGATCTTCCGGTATGGTGCAATCGATCGAACCGGATACTTATCTCTGGCAGTTCCTGTCCCGGGAAAAAATTTTAAAAAAATCCGGCGTGAAAAAACTCTCACACCCGGAACGCTACGCCTTTAAATTCCGCTATCACATGGTCGCCTTCATGGACCACCGTCCGGCAAACACCTGTCCCGGAATCGACAACCAAAACGACAACCGAATCGACAACCTGCTCACACCATCACGTACCGCGTTGCACGCCCTTTTCCGTCGGTCCTGATCAGGTTCTGCCCAACCATCTGCGCGAGCTCCTTGCCCGCTGCCTGCCGGGAAATGCCATACAGCCGCATCAGATCCCCGCTCTTCACCGCACCGTGGGCATGTATGAACTCAATAATCTTCATCTGCCGCTCGGAAAGAGCCCGCTGCCCGTCAGCCGCCATACGGTGCTCATCGGAAGATAACAACAGCACCCGCTCCTTCACCCGGTGAAGCGATATCTCTACCCCTTCGGTGAAATACTCCAGCCACACCGTACAGTCCGGATAGGTCCGGTTCACTGCTTTGAGCACGTTGTAATAGGCAGGCCGGTCGCTGTCATAGAAATCATCCAGCGTAAAAAACCGCTTGATATCAAACTCACGCATCGCCAGGACAAGCGTTGCAAGCGCCCGGGCAGTCCGCCCGTTCCCGTCCACAAACGGATGAACCCGCACAAGTTCGTAATGTGCAATCCCGGCAACCAGCACCGGATGCATCTGGTGCGCTGCATCGGAATTCAGCCAGCTAACAAGCGCGTTCATCTGCGGGACAACCTCTTTTGGTAGAGGCGGAGAATACACCACCTCTTTTGTAAGCCGGTTCCCGACCACAACCCGCATCTTCCGGAACGCCCCCTCCGTTACCGGATCATCCAGGGTATCATGGGTGATATCGCGGTGAAGCAAAAGGACGTTCTCTTCTGAAATCATGCCACCCTTCTGGTATCGGTCAATGTGTTCCAGCACCCGCAGGTAGTTGAGCACCTCATCTTTTGCCCTACGGGCAGCCATAACCTCCCTGCCCTCGGCAAGCCGGCTCACATCCTTAAGTGAGAGCGGATTTCCCTCTATCGCCGTGGATGCATGCGCAGCCCGAACCAGTTGTTCCCGGCGGATCGAGACCTCCCATTTCGGGATCAGGTGTGCATGAAGGATCACTTCGCGTGCAGCAGCGATATCTGAAAGCCTTCTCACCATCCGGTGCGTGTACGTAAATGCTGGTGAAAAGTCCCGGCTCTCATTCATACCATATACCCTCTCTTCACTGTTGCTCCCCCACCTTTTTGGTCATTGTGGTTGTTGATCAGGTACGATATATCCCTGTGGATGTCCATCTCACTTCCTCCACCGGCATATATTCCCGTAACTGCACTGCCCGCATGATTCTCCCGGACATGGTTGAAATTTCCGCCGCTTAATTCCATCGATATGAACGCCGGCTTTTACTTCCGCAGATTCTTTTTGCCGGAATTGCATCCTCTTTTTGGGGATTTCATCAAAAAATAGGGAAGTTTGGAACTCTCAAACCGTTGGTAAACTTGAATTGGCGAATCGGGTTTGTGCCAGGATTTGCTTCAGCTATGTGAACGTGGCGAAGTCAGGTATTAAGAAAAAAAGTTTTCAGAACCGCTTATACTTCTAGTGCGCCTGCTCAATGGTGAAGACATCCACAACCCGTACACAATCCAAGAACACAACAAAGAATGCTGTGCAGGTATGTGCGATATGCATACGACACACTCCATCGGGCATTTTCCGACATAAGACCAGTTGCCTGAACATACCCAAAACAGCCCTTTTTTCGCTTTGGCCCTGCTCCAGCACTGCCGGGCCCGGCTTTCGCCAAATAATAAACAATAATAAAGTACAGAAATCCCTTCGTAAAACGCCCGGAATGCCTTGAATATCCATCAAAACGCTCCTATGAAAAAGCGTGCACGAAAATACCCCCTTTTTGCACGAAATTCGCCGGACGAGCCAGTCCGGAGGGCAATCGGAGCCCGGTATGGGCCCGGATTGACTGTGCTGATATACCCCCGGGGGTGCGGATTAATCCCCCCTGCCACCGGCGGAGGGAGATCCCGGGGAACTTCCTCCCCGCCGGGGGCAGGAGCGGGCTCTGCCCGCCAGGGAGAGGAAGAGGATTCCCCCCGGCACCAGCAGAACCGGTCAGGAAATCTCCTTCCCGCCCGGTCTCCGCGAAGCCGGTAACGGCCAGCCGGAAGAACCGGATGTTCCCGTACTAGTCACAAGCCCGGATATTCCAGGAGCGGCCGGAATATGGCGGGATCCGGCTTAAGGCCCGCAACCGCGGTCCCGGATCTTCCGGTACGCTGCCACCGGGTGAATCGGATACTTATCTCTGGCTGTTCCTGTCCTGGAAAAAAATTTAAAAAAAATTCCGGCTAACAAAAAAATATCAGACCCGGAACGCCACGCCCGTAAACTCCGCAATCACGCGGTCGCCTTCACGGACCATCACGCAATACGTATCGCAGGAGCCGTTGTCTGCCGCCCGACGGGCAACCGCGACCAGCGTTCCTTTTGCCGGTGCAAGGTAATGGATGCTCACCGAGACGGCGACGCGGTGCACCCCGCAGCAGTTCGCGGCAATCCCGAAGGCCTGGTCGGCTAGAGCAAAGATGGCGCCGCCATGGGCAACACCGCCCGGGTTCATTTTGCCCGCACAGTCCATGGTGACCCGGGAGTATCCCTCACCTGCTTCCAGGATCTCCATGCCCAAAAGGCGCGCAAATTCGCTGCTGTTAAAGATGCGGACCTGTTCCGCGATTGCCGATGGATCCGGTGTATGTACAGTCAGATCGGTCATGGGAACCTGCACGGGAATTTTTCCTTTATTTGTATTTCTTCTGCGTATACGAATATTTCCCGCTCTCGCCGCCGTGACCAACAATGTACATCCATTCGTAGACAGACCGGAATTTCCCGTACTTCTGGTAGCGCCGCATGGAGAAGCCGACTTTGAGCCGGTTGTCGAAATAGATACTGCCAAGATCTTTTAACCGCATCGCGATCTCGAGGTCGTCCCCGGCATCGATGCAGCGGTACATACCCGCCTTCTCGAAGGCTTCCTTGCGGAACGCGGTATTGCACCCGAGCGTGTAGTAGAAGATCCTGCTGTAATACCCGATCCGGGAAAATGAATTGGCAAGGAAGAGCGAGAACCGGTTCCCCATCCCCTCTTCGATCGGGTACACGGGGCCATAGACCTGGACAACACCGGGCTTCCTGAAATCCTGGACAATCCGCTTGATCCAGGTTGGCGGGAGGATACAGTCAGCATCCGTAGTGGCGATAATCTCCCCTTTTGCTGCCTTTACACCATCGTTCCTTGCCCCGCCGACTTTCCTGCTGGTCTGGACAAAGACCAGGTCGGCATATTTTTTTGCTATCTCGCAGGTAGCATCCTTTGACCCGCCATCGACAACAATGATCTCGTACTCGCTCCGCGGGAGGGTCTGGTGCGTGAGGGAGACAAGACACTGGGCGATATTCTCTTCTTCGTTGAAGGTCGGGATAATGACCGATATCATGGCATTATGGGCTCCTGTACAAAATCTGGGCTCGGATTGCTGATAAGGATGATGCACAGAAAAAGACTGTACAGCGTTATTCCCGCGGGTATGACTTCACAAAGTCCATGACGCTGCGGATACAGCCGTCCATGTTCAGGTACTCGAACTGGGCAAACCTTCCCACGAGCGGGATGTCCTGCGACCGGCAGTACTTTCGGATAATGGCTATGTTCTTCTGGTAGTCAAGATCATACACAACGTAGGCAAACGGCTGGCGTTCAACCGAAGAGAAGACAACCTGCTCCGGCGTACAGATTTTCATCGACTCCAGCATGCCACAAACCTCTTTGATAAGTTCTTTATCAGGGGCACTGCTCATCTCATCGCCCGGCTGGTGGGTGATCTCTGCAAGGATGGCACTGCACCCGTCCGGGGCCGCATGTGCGCTGAAGTTCGACGGGAAGGAGAGCCGGTTCGTGTTCCCCAGGCCCTTATCGGGAATATACATCCAGGAAATTGCCGGAAGCGGGCCACGGATACCAATATTGACACAGATCAGGGAATTGTAGACGAGTGCCCGGCAGGCTGCCCTCACCTCTTCCGGCACGTTATCGAGGCAGGGGATGAGGTGCTGGACCGGTATCGTGCAGATGACACGGTCGGCAGTGATCGTATCGGTGCCATTACTGATCCTCCATGTCTGCTTCTCTTTTTTGAGGGACGTCACCCGGAACCCGGTCCTGATGAACGGCAGCACATCTTCTGCAATGGACGTCACCAGGTTCTCGATACCGCCATGAAGCGGGTAGGAAAAAACAGCCTGATGGGTATAGCCTTCCGTCTCGATCCCGATCGCTGATTTTATGATGTCTTCCACCGGCGGCCGGGGAATGCGGCCGTCAACCCAGTGAAGGGACATCTTTTCCGTGGGATATTTCCAGATCTTCTCATTATACGGCACCATGTAGCATTCGGCAATGCCCGGGCCGAAGGTATAATAGATCCATTCCCGGAAATTTTCCGGCAGGGGAACAACGCCCTTTTCAACAGCTATCAGGGTTTTGATAAAACCGTTGATGCAGAAAAAGCGGTCCGCTTCCGGCAGTTCATACAGGCCGTTCTCGAACGGGTATTTTACGTACGCCCCTTTATAGAAGATCTTCGTAGTGCGGTTATTGCGCTGCTCGTTCTTTTCGATCATCCTGCGCATGAAGGAGAGGACTTCCGTATCCCGGGAAAAAATGATATGGGAACCGCCGGTATCGAAGGTGAATCCCTGATCCGTCCGGGACCGGCAGAGGCCGCCGTAGTGCGGTTCAGCCTCGAGGACAAGTACCTTCTCACCCCGTTCATGGAGGAGACGGGCCAGGCTCAGGCCTGAGAGACCGCCGCCGAGTATCGCAGTCGTCACTGTTTACAGAGTTGAGCGGCCGGATTTATATGCATAGGGGTAAGACCGGTGGTGTTACCCGGAATATGTCGGAATCGCTGTCGGTAGTGTTGGTACGCACACGCTGGTATTGCAGGTGAGTCCGACCGGACAGGCATTGCCGCAGGTACCGCAGTTCTGCGCATTATATGACAGGTTATGACATCCGTCGAAACATTGTGTCTCGCCGCTCGTGCACTTTACCGAGCAGCGCCCCTGCTGGCAGACCTGCGAGGGACTGCAGGACACCCCACACGTTCCGCAGTTGGCGCGGTCTGTCATGGTATCCGTACACATGGCGTCACATGCACGCTGGTCTGACGGGCAGACCGGAGCTTTTGTGGGAGCTGGACTGGCAGAGGACGTATCGGGGATAGCAATGGTGAGGGAACGGTCCTCTGTCCGGAGGGGAGTCGGATCGGGTGAAGGGGTTTCTATCACAACATACGATGTGACCACCGGTGTTACTATCGCGTGAGCGGTACCCGGAAATAGTGATGAGGGAAGAATCCCCGCCATGTCGGGATTTGTCAGAACTAAAAAAATTATCATTATCACGATAACGGCAATGCCGGCCCCGGCAAGGATCCTGATGAGACGGCCCGGATCCGGTTGTGCACCTGCGGCAACCGGGCCGGTCTGCGGTATCGCTGAGGATCCGGGTTGATCTGCCGGTGATTCCAGAGAATTCCCGCACATTGTACAGAATCGTTTATCATCCTCATTCAGGTTCCCGCACTGCGGGCAGATTTTTGACATAATTACTTCCGGTTGATGCAGTTTTCTCTTCTTCCTGATATATAAAAAACCCGGTCCGCTGCAGAGGGAAGAGACTCATGTTCAATAGTCGGGTAAAAAAAGGAACACCCACCCACCGACCGGAAATGGCGGATTTAAAAAAATTGCTCTGGAGAAATCATGGTACTTGACGCTCCAGGGGCTTCGCCCCGCCGCTTGGG
>JBAVWM010000168.1:0-2783 GCA_049697815.1 Methanoregula sp.
GGTAGGTGTCATAGACGAACCGCGGGTTTCCCGTCTGCGCAAGAAGGGCACGCACCGTTACCGGTGTGAGACCGACATTCAGAATCGTTTCCATAATTCCCGGCATGGAAACCGGTCCTCCCGACCGGACCGAGACCAGCAGGGGATTTCGCACCCCGCCGAACACGTATCCTGTTGACTTCTCGAGATAGGAAACGCCCTGCGCCAGCAGTTCGGGAACATCATCGGGAAGCCTTTTACTGTTCCGGTAGTATTCTTCACAGATTCTGACGGGAAGTACAAAGCCCGGTGGTACCGGTATATTGGCTGCCGCCATTGCCGAGAGTCCAGCCGCTTTGTTACCGTAACACTCTGCGGTCAGATTTCCGTTCAGCCCGGGCCCGAAAAATACGATACGGGGACAAGGTTCTTCCATAGACTTCCTACCGTTTCATTCCCTCGAGAATTGTATCATGCATGATGAAGACGGATTTCATCAGTGAGTTGGTTGAGGCTTCTATAGTCTGGGCAAGTTCAAAATACACCCGGAGTTCCCTGAAATCGGTGCTCTCGGTAATAATTGCTTTTTCTGCGAGCCTGAGAGCATCGTCACATTCGTGTTCAAGCAAGCGGACACGGTTGACGGTTGTCAGGAAATCCCGTATCTCGTCCCGGCTGTAATCTTTTCGGATACCCTGTGCGGCGATCAGTACCTTGAGGTATTCCTGGCACGCCTTGACGGAGATCTCAGCCATATCTGTCAGTTGCCGGATTACGTTCGTTTGAGTCTTCACCAGGATCAGGAGCGTAGTAAAGAAACAGGCTTCCTCAAGTTCATCAAGCGCGTCGTCTGCAGTACGAATCAGGGTAAAGAAGGACTCAGCTTCGTCAACGCGACGGGAAAGCATCCGCATCCGGGCGACCAGCTGGTCTGCACTGCTTTCCCAGTCTTTTGCCCGTTTTGCTGTCTGGATCACATACTCAGTTTCCCCGGATCGCTGGATTTGGAGAAGGGACTTCTTCATGGCAGTCGCAACTTCGACCATCAACGATGCATGTTCGATGCAGATCTCGATCAGCTCTTCGTGCGCTGAGCGGAAATAACGCAGGAGCTCGGCCTTGATCTCATCCTGGATGAGCAAACGCGGCTGACCTGTCAGGAGGCCCTGGGTCGCTGCTTTGAATACCCATTGCAGATATTCAACGCTTTTCTCCGTTCCCAGGATCTGGTGAAGGGGTTCACCGTACCTGAGAGGGATGCGGGCAGCGATCTCGAGCGCCCCGTAGATCAGCTTGTCGCCACCGAGAACCAGGAATCCCCGGTGACCGAAATCATTCCCGGCAGCCCATCGCAGGATAGCTATGCTGTCCTTATTCAAGACAAAGGTGCGCAGCTGTTTGCGGGCCCGGTTCCAGTCAATTAAAAAGACAATCCGGGAACCAAGATGGGTTAAAAAATCATCGCGGTCCTTTGAATCCTGTGCTGAATAGGTGCCTGTCGACAGGTGGTACACCTGCTTCTCGAACTGCCCATCGCCTTTCCGTGACCGGGTATCCTCCCATCGTACCTTCCATGTATCAAACAGCGACTGGAAGAAATCGAGACGCTGCATGTGGATATCGGTATAGATGATCGATACGGTCATCCCCACAATATTGATGACGAGTACGTGTGCATCTGTCACCCCGATGTCATTCTGTATCTGGAGTTTGTCCCCGGTTCGTGTTGCAGTCGTACCGAGTCCGGGGTGGTCGAACTTGAGGGGTTTTGTCCGGTTGAGCCCTTTCATAAATGCACGCACGAGCTGGTCATCGCCCTCGCCCAGCATGTAGGTCAACGCCCCATCGATTGTTTCATTTGAGAGTGCGGCCTGGAGTGCGTTGAGCCCTTTGTGCAGATCAATGACCAGCTGGTGGAGACTGTCTTTTCCTTTCTCCCCCGCTGAGGTAATCTGCCGGATAGCGTCAGCTGAAATTGTTGTACAAGATGGATCGGGCAGGACCGCTGCAAGCAGGTTTTTTCTTTGGTTAAATTCTTCTGCCTCCTTGTCCCCCCTGCAGACAAATGGCTCGATCATCTCCCCGGTACACTGGTTGATATCCAGTACAATCTGGTTAAGGAGAGGCACGGTATACTGCCCATCGTGGGTCGGCCGGGTCCCTTCAACCACTATATCATACTGTTCAGTTTCAATACCTGCGCTCTCCCGTTCTGCCCGTAATGTGGGAAGTGCCCGTTCGGGGTGATCCGCCCTGTCCCGTGCTGTCTGGAGGAGGGAGAAGAAATACTTGATCCGGTCGTTTGCAATAAGTGCACGGTTGATGAGCACCGGTAGAAGGAGACCCTCCTCGCCAAGTTCCTCAATTATCGTCTTTTTTTCCGTCATACAGATACTTTTTTAAGAATTTCCGTTTGATAGGGGGGATGTATCAGCAGGGGCCAGGAAAGTTGCAAAATTCCTGGTAATTCCTATTATATGAAGATTAATTGCATTCATCAGCATTATGACAATAATACGTATTATAAAAATTTAAGCCCGAATCCCTCCCAAGTATATTGCCTATAGGGACGAGATAGTAATTAATTTTATGATACGTATAATTTCCTCGCCGGTGAGACAGCTGAGGCATAATCTTTGAAGGAAATCCCACTCTATCCAGCCTCACGCTGTGCCCCCCCCGCCCGGAATGCATAATTCTTACAGAACAGGGATTTGAACCCCCGTGATAACGTGCTGTTCAGGAGCATGTACACCAGGATATTTCTCTAAAAGGTACGGAAGAAATCGAGTAAAAAAAGAATA
>JBAVWM010000169.1:0-2546 GCA_049697815.1 Methanoregula sp.
AAGCCGGACGATGTGAACGCTGCCACAGGGAAGGGAGCGCAAAACCTTGTATTCATAAACTATACCTTCGTACTATCGCACCCAAGCGCTTTTCTGAACACCACGAATTCCACGCCATTCGATTATAATTATGACCCGACAAATGTAACACAGCCGGCACTCCGTGACGGTATTCTCGAGGTGGCGGTATGGTAAACGAGCGGGGTCAGTTGTACACGATTGAAGGTGTTGCCGCAGGGCTTATCATGCTCCTGACCGCCTACGTCGTGGTGAGTTCCACCTCTGTTTATACACCGGGCGACGCCCATATCAGCGATATGCAGCTGGAAGTGGTGGGAAGCGACGCACTCCGGATGATGGACATCCCCCCGAACATGACGGTGACAAAAAGCCCGCTGCAGCAGATTCTTGAGAATACCAGTTCTGCCAACGATTATGTCGATGGTATTACATTCGGGGAGATGTTCAACAGTATCGTCAATAACCGGACGAGCCTTTCCAAATCCGATCGTATCCAGTTCAATGCATCGTATGTGTACCGGGACGAAACTGATGATTCTATCTATACTCATTACATCAGTTCCTCCCGCTTCCTGACTGGGGGGGAGCACCCGGTCAGGGTCACGAAGTGGGTAATTATTGAAAGGAATCCCCCAAGCGGTCCAATCGGGGGACCGGAACGCGCCGTTCTCGTGGAGGTGTTGTTATGGCGAGACTGAACGATGATGCACAATGGATTATCCTGATGGGGTTTCTCGTCAGCTTCAGCCTTTTCTTCCTTGCGATGGTGATCAACCAGTCCACGGTTGTAGGCCAGACCACTGCGGAAAGCGTTATCGAATTTCCCAAGAATGATATCAGGGATGTGAGGACTGCCCTGATCTACGGTTTGAGCGAGGATATATCCAATGTTGATGAAAAAAAATATCCCAATGACCATATAGGACGCGATATCACTATCATTTCGCTGTCGCGGAAAAATGCAGTCGTAAAAGTGAGCAATATTATTCCGCCGAATCCTTCCGCCTTCATGGATAAGGCGAACATGACGATCCATTTCAACAACGGGGTTACCGATTATTATGAGAACAGTACAAACTGGACGGATATCTGAGCGATCAGAGAACGATGCCGCCGTGGTGACATTGATCGAATATGTCATGGTGAGCGGTGTCTGCATAGGCCTTATGATTGTCCTGATGCTGCTGATCAATGCCAATATGATGGAAGGGCCGGCGAACCGCCTGAGTTATGTTGCTTTCACGGATATCGGGAATGGTATCTCGACACGGATTGTCGATGTGTACGCCCTTGCCCCTGCCGACGGGCATTTATCAACCAATTTCGATATTCCCGATGATATTGCCAGCAGGGATTATATTGTCGAGGTCGGAACGCAGGCAAATCCGTTCAACCCGACCGTTCACGACCAGTATATACTGGTATCCCGTGGCTTCCTTGAGTCAAAGGTCGCACTTGCCGGTATCGGATCGTCCCGGGGCGTAACGGGAAATACCACCGGCAGAGGCATCAATAAAATCTCTTACAGTTCGGGAGGGTACTGATCATGATCGTCCGGAGAACCATACGTGACGGGAGCGGTGTTTCAGAGTCCATCGGGTTCATCCTGATGTTCACCATCGTGATAGCAGGTATCGGCCTTGTTACCCTGTATGGATTTCCCCTGCTCCTGCAGCAGCAGTCGGGTGCTGACGAGAAGATCATGGAAAAAAACATGATCGTTCTGCAAAACGACTTCAAGAGCATTGTGTATAAAACGATACCGTACAAGGAAACGTCCATGAAGATCGCGAGCGGAGCCCTGTCTGTCAACAATGCCATGACAACAGGACTACCGGCTTTCGCGATCTGGGATGGTGGCGTCATCGATAAATACTACCCGACCGGGGACCTGAGTTACCGGTCTACCCAGTTGCAGGAGGAGATCTCGCTCCAGAACGGTGCCGTAGTAAAACGCAACACCATCGGGTCTTCCGGCTCCGCCATGCTCGCCCAGCCCCGGTGGTTTTACGATGCAGATACGCAGACCCTTGTCATAAATATCGTGACAGTGAACAGCAGCTCGACCATGGGCAGGGAGGGGATAGGTACCGTCCAGATGGAACTCGGACAGCCACCAAATTATCCAACGGAATACAATTATTTTACAGGACTTAATTCCCCCATAAATGTGGCCTATACTACGGACGCAACACAGGATTACCACACCGCATGGGAAAATTATTTCGAACAGACCATGAACATGGCTTGTGATCCCTGGGAATCTGTCGCCCCCCTCACCCTGACCTGTCATACAACAGCCGACACTCCGGTTAGTACGCTCGTAATAAAAAGAACGGATATTATAATCAGATCCATCTGATCAGATCCCTTTTTTGCTCTGTAAGATACCTGACTTATCTTTGGAAAATACCTGCTGACAGGAGGGATAGTGCATGCCCTCCCTGATCGCACCTGCGCCCTTCGATACTGTTGGAGTGCCTAACCTATCATAGCTGCGCCCCGTCCCCCCTCTGGGGATAGGC
>JBAVWM010000170.1:0-22299 GCA_049697815.1 Methanoregula sp.
TCGTAGGAGCGAGTGTAGAGGATATCGAAATAGGTGCCCCCGATCTGGCCCCGGTTCCACTTCCGCTGCTCGTGAAGCACGAACTGGTCATAGGGAATCTCGGGCTTGCGCTTCTCATAGACCCTGAGCCACATGTCAGGTGACAGCCCCTCTATCTTCCCGTCCCGGATACTCTGCTCAACTAGTCTCTTGGCAACAAACCAGTGCTTCCCGTACACCACCATGTCGATATCCGATCCCTCGTTTGCAAGACCGCAGAGAAGCGAACCGGTGCAGCCGATAGTGCCTTTTTTAAGGCAGAAAAGGTCGAGCAGGCTCTGCACGCGGGGATGGTCCCGTGCGATACGGCCGATCTCCTGATCGGGCCTGAGCACACGCATCACATCGGTGCAGGGAACCCGGTGGAGGAGGCCGGCATACTGCGGCTTCTTCTCTGCAATGAGGGCATAAGCCTCCTCGAAGTCATATTTGGTATACCTCCGGCCGGAAGCGTGAATGCGTTCGCCGTCCGGATCCGGCACATACCGGAGCACGCACCCGACTTTCTCCGTATTATCGTAGGTGGAGACTGCATACAGCCACCCGTCTTTGTCCTCAATAAAATCACGCAGGCGCACGGGCATCATACAAAGAACCTCACAGGGTCAGAAGAAACCTTGCCACCCGGTCAATATCCGCACCGGCCCGGAGGACCCTTTTTTCCGTAAGGTCGACAACGGTGCTCGGGGTACCGGGCAGCCTGCCGCCGTCGATCAGGAACTCGTACGGCACCGTGCACTCGGCCGGTATGACCGGGTCCTTTGCCCCGTGGAGGTTGGCACTCGTTGCAGTGATGGGCGAGTCGAACGCTGCGATCAGCTGCAGGGCAAGGTCATGGGCCGGCATCCGGATCCCGATCAAGCCGGTCCCCCCGGTCAGGATTGCCGGGATGGTTTTCCGTGCAGGGAGTACGACCGTGACCGGTCCCGGCAGGAATGTTGTGAGGAACGGCTCCACCTTCGGCTCAACGCGGGCAACGGCATGGAGCATATCAAAATCAGCAACCGCAATTGAGACCGGCATCGCGAGCGGGCGCTTCTTCGCCTCATAGATCTTCAGGATTGCCTCGTCAGAAAAGGCATCCGCCCCAAGACCATAAACCGTCTCCGTGGGGTAGACAATGACCCCGTCATGCATCAGGACAAAAACGGCCTTTTCGATGATGTCCATTTTTAAAACTCACGCCCGCGGACCCGGTTGATGTCAAAGACCGCCTTGCTGCTGATATGCATCACGGCAAAGACCCCGGCCTGGATCGGGTCGGTCACCACGAGGTCCGCGTGCTGGGGGACGGTTCCTGCCATCTTCAGCGCAATGACCGGGATCCCCGTTTCCCGGACGCGGTCAACTGCTTTCGAGATGTTCCCGCCCATGAGCGAGCCTGCGAGCACCAGGATAGATGCGCGGGGCAGGCGTGCCACCGCGTCCACGGCAAGGGCGAGGTTCTGTTCGCCCACGAGCGGGATGGTGTCCACCGAGATCCGTTCCCCCCGGATATTGTGCCGGTCTGCCTCGTTGACCGCACCGACCGCCACCTGCGCCACCTGTGCTCCGCCGCCGATGATGATTACCCGTGACCCGAAAATATGGCCGAAGGGCCTGTACGCTTTCACATCCTTGACCGAAGGAATGTTGTTCAAATCTTCGAGTAACCGGTCATGGTCTTCAGCTTCCCCGCAGTCGTATTCAAAATAGAGCTCGGCCATTCCCGTGTATGGGCCGGAATCGAACAGTTCCTGGTTGATCATCACGATGTTGCCCTCATGATCGGCCACAACTGTTGCAATGTCCCGCAGGACACCCCGGCGGTTTTCCGCTATGATCCGAATTGCCGAGCGTTCAGGTTCCGGTTCCATAGGTCACGATGCGATAACCGGGGATCGAACCCGGGTTAGAAGCTCGGGAAGCTCCTGTCCTACCGCTAGACTATTATCGCGTACAAAATCCTTGTGTTCTTCTATATTGCGTGATTTTCACATAAAGATAGTGCTCCCGGACCAGGGATCCCTTACAGGCACTGCCGGACCGCTTCCCCTTTCCTGAGGGCACCCCCCTCTTTTAGGCAGGGCAGGACCGTGGAACATACCTCCGGGCTGGACACCATCCGTGTACCATGATCTGTACCTGTGCCGGCGCATCCCTTCCGGGAACCGGCTATTTCCCTGACCAGAGAGGATTTTAACGTGTAAAACCGGATATACAATCCATGTTGCTGCGAACCCTCTGCGTAAGCCTGCTTGGTATCGCATGCCTGATTATTGCGGTACTTCCCGCGCAGGCAGCAAGCGATACCAGCTCGTCCGTAAAAGTGATCTACCAGACCCCTTTCTCCTCGGACCCCCACTGGACGACCAACAGCCCGTCTTCCGATTACTGGGACCCGTCCACGGCAAGGTACCACTTTTCCATCGAGCCCAGTACGGGTAATTATGCCTATACAACGATTGACAACATGGAAGGCCCGTTCACCTTCGAGTACGATGTCATCCTTGACCGTGTCGATAACGGTGCTGCATTCCGCTTCGGCCTGACCGGCGCAGAGATGGATTTCAACAAGGGCCCGAATGTCATTTCCATGTTTTCCAACGGGAAACACGAAAATATCATGTCGCTGCACATCGTCACGAGCGGTAGCAAGCAGATGGAAGTGAACAGCCAGTCGGATGACGAGCTGACGAGCGGGCCCGTCGCGTATAAAGGTTCCACCGTCCGGTTCGAACTGAACAGGACCTACCACGTGACCATAACCTATGATGACGAGAGGAAGATGACCACCATGCAGGTCAGCGATAAGGTGAGCGGTAAACCGGTATGGAGCTATTTCCTGAATACTGTCGAGAATATCCATGACATGAACCGCATCTATCTGGGCTCCCGCGGGGACTACGGGGCTATGAACATCTACGCCCGCGGGTATATCGATAATGTACGGCTTACGCAACCAGGCCCCGCCATAACCCCCGGACAGACATTCGTATCCCTGACGTCGGTGACCACGGCCCCGCCCGTCACGACAACGAAATCCGTCGTCATACCCACCCACCTGCCTGCGACCACGGATACGCCCCAGTCTCCCACGGCGTCAATCCTGGCAGTCCTGGCCCTGGGCATCATCGGAACCCTTGGCGCCCTCCGGGGCGGGAAAAAATACTGATCCCTTTTTTCCCTGAGAGAAATCATCAGAAAATTTTTTGACGCTCGTTTCGGGCAACGAACATCACGGAACGTGAAGTGAGGCGCAAGTTGCGATTCTGCAAGAATCACTTTGACGCCACGGTAACCAATCCTCAGTCGAAGAACTCTGACGAGTTCTTCACCCCTTCATGGTTCTGATGACCGTTCGGACTTTGCTGCCCCCGTTGTGGCACAGCGACAATGACCTGATGGCTATTTTCTTGATTCCTTCATCCTCCAGCGAAGGCATTTCACACCTTCCCGGGCCCTCATCGTTTTCTGCTGATGAGGGCTTCCCCCACATTGCAATAATCCTTCGTGCAAACCACCTCGGGGGTGGTATCCATGATTTTACCTTTCACGAATGATGAGTACAATGATGGTACTACCCTCATGATTGCAAAGCGCAGTTGGGGGTTTTGGGGGTCTAGGACCGTGTCTCAGTCACTACAGGGAGGGCAATCTGCTGTAACGAGGAGGTTCTCCCGGGCTCGTTCCCGCGGTTTTTTGCCACGGTCTCATGCCGGTGCGAGCGGGTCCGGAAAAAAAGTATAGGCTTTTAATGTATGATTGCAGGGGGATTGCTGCCCCCCCGTACTCTGGAGTGAGTGCTGGTCCGGGACAATACCGGTGCAGGGTTATTGCACCGGAGCCGGGGCGTATAGTGCTTCGTTCACATTCCTGTGTGGAGATACCGGGGATGTGCCGGGAGTGGTCATCGTTCATACGGTGCGTGGCTCTTTCCCAAAGGATGCGGCGGCATGGATGGGGAGTTTCATGGGGTGCTCCCACAATTGGCGTTCGCGCAGATCTCTGTATTGAATCCTGCGGGGTATTCCCGCTCCCATGGTGAGTATGGGGTCACCATGGTATCTGCGGGAGATGTCGCAATCCCGCTTCCAACCGTGCAGGAGGTATCGCTTCCGGTTGCATGGGAAGGCGAAACGAGCAGGCAGGCCGAGAGCAGGACCAGTGCGATCCCAATCATGATTTTTCCCAAATCCATGGAACGTTACTCCTTTTTGAGGAAATCTGCATGGGTCGGTGACACGCCGAAACGGAGTCGTGTATCACCTGCTATGATACTCTCCTGGAAGAGCAGATAAATTCGCAAAATCATCCGGGTTGTAGCATATAACTCCGTGGTTACATGATGATACTTCCCTGATGCGTACCGGGAGAGAATTTAAACCGTTACGACAGTATATTCTGGTGCCCAGACAAGTATGGTATACATTTGGTATATTCTGGTGGTGAGCAATGGACCCTGCAGATAAATCCCCGACAATAATTGTCCACGAAGAGTCAGACTCGCTGGAAGAACTCTCGGAATATCTTGATGTACTCTCCAGCAGCGCCCGGCTCAGGATCTTAAAATTCCTTGAGAAAAAGCCCCGTGATGCCCGTTCGATCTCACGCGAGATCGAGACCAGTTATGAAAATACCAAGAAGCATCTCGTCAAACTTATGAGCATCGGCGTCATCAAAAAAGAGGCCGGCCTTGGCGCCCCGACTTCAAAAGGGATCCACCCGGTCTGGGAATACTCTCTTGTGCCCGGGGGACTGGAGGCCATCATCCGCAACCTGGGCATCTTCTCCAATACAAAGGTCCAGATCGTCGGAAACGAGATCTCGCGGCGGCTTGATGAAGTCAAAAGCACGCTGAACCGCGAAGTCCTCGGGGATGTTCCGGCGGTCATTGTCCTTGGCGGTTCAGATGATGCCAGGGTGTTTTTACTCAGGAATGAAACGGTCAGTATCGGCAGGATCGACCCGGCCAGCCGCGCCGCATACCGCCCGGGGGAGGACATTGTCCTTTCCGAGAGTTACTCGGCAGTCACCCGCGTGTCCCGGCCCCACGGCCGGATTGTCCGGGACAAGGATGGATGGTATATCGAGGACTGCGGGAGCACCGGCGGGACCCAGCTGAACACCAAACACCTTGAAAAGAATGTGCGGGTCCTCCTCCATGACGGGGATCTCATCGAGCTTGCAAAAGGTGTTTCCGGAGTTCGGTTTCTTGTTATCCTTCCCGGGGATCACTGAGATATATTCTAGTCCCTGAACAGCGAACCTTACTTTTTACCAAAGGATGGGGTCTTTTCAGGTCCCAAAAAGAATCGTCTCATGACACCGCAATCCCGTTTTATCAGTACGCTGATGCTCGCCGTTCTGTTCCTTGTGAGCGTGAGCGTCCTGCCAGGAGCAGCTGCCGAACACACCGTGGCCCCTTCGGGAGCGGAATTTTCCTCCATCCGGGAGGCTGTCGACTGGGCATCGGGAGGGGACACCATTTTTGTCGAGAGCGGAACCTATCCCGGGACGGTTATCCTTGATAAAAAAATCTTCCTTTTGGGGGTTGATAGTGGCGGCGGGCTCCCGGTCATTGATGCAGCCCAAGTTGGCAACGGGATGGATATCCGGGTAGACGGCTGTACCGTGGAGGGCCTCATTATCCGGAACGGGTCGCTCTTCACCGGTATCCGCGCTGCATCCAGTGAAAACACCCTGCGGAAGAACACCGTCAGCGGCTTTGGCCAGGGCATCGTCCTCGTCTCTTCCCAGCGGAGTACGATTGAAGCTAACAATATTCTGGAAAACGACCGGGTCGGTATTGTGCTCAATGCATCAAGTTCCAATGATATCGAAAATAACATCGTCACAAAAAATACGGTCGGGATCACTCTTGACGAGTATTCGCTCTCGAACAGGATCTACAGCAACAATTTTATCAACAACCAGAATGTGATCTCGAAGAGCGCCACCTCCACGTGGAGTTCTCCGGAAACCTTTTCGTATACCTATCTCGGCCAGAAGGATAAGAGCCGGATGGGCAACTACTGGAGCGATTACCGGGGAAAGGACCGGAACGCGGACGGGATCGGGGATAGCTCGTACTCGATCATTCTTGGCGGTAATCCCAAGGCCATCCTTGAATCCAACCAGAACATTTTCGATGCATTCCCCCTGATGGACCCAACGGAGTATTATTCCGACATTTCTGTCGTGCCATTCCCTGGTGTTTCGGTAACACCGGTAATTAAAGGAACACCCGGTATCATCGCCCCGGCAAAGACCCCGGTCGTCACCGCAACGACCTCCCCGCAACGGACCAATGCACCTGAAAGAGGAACCGGCCTCAACCTCCCGATCGGATTCCCGGCCTTGCTGATTGCCGTCATCCTTGTCATCCTTGCCATCGTTGTCATGGCAGGCCTGTTCGTGATGCGCCGGAGAAAAACGGAGGAAAAGTCCACCCCGCCAGGACGGGCAGTTCTCCCCCTGCCAGGCAGGCAGGGAGGTTCTGGTAAAAACATCCCGCCAGTCCAAAAAACTCAGGAACCTGCCGGAGACGGTACCTCCGGTCCGGTTCCCCTTGCCCGTCGGCTCCAGGAATGGCTGAAGACCGCCATTAGCGGGATGGCCTCGGGCACAACGCGGGAGGTCAGGGCGGGTGCTGCGACAACCCTGCTGCTCACCACAAAGGTAGCCGCGGCTTTAAAGACGGTGGTGGCCGACCGTTCGCGGTCTCCCGCATCCTCAACAAAAGCCGTCCCCCGTACAGCCCGCCCCGAGAGCCTGGAACCTCCGCCCATCACCCCCCCGCCCGAGCAGAAGAACTACTTCCCCCGTGAACTCGAGAGCAAGTATACCGATATTACCTATGTTGGCCGGGGCGGCATTGCCTGGGTCTTCTCCGCCCGGCGCAAGTCTGACGGCGTGCAGATTGCGGTCAAGATCCCCATCAGCTTTGACGAAACAACGGGGAAGTGTTTCCTCAACGAGATCGCGGCATGGGAGACCCTGAGGCACACAAATATCGTGGAAGTCACTGCGGTCAATATCCTTCCGGTTCCCTATGTGGAGATGGAGTTCGTGCCCGGCTCCCTGGAAGCCGTGGAGAAGCCCCTGCCCGTCTGGAAGGCGGTCCATATCGTCAATGGTATCACGGCCGGTCTCCAGTACGCCCACGAACACGGGTTCATCCATCGCGACATCAAGCCCCACAATATCCTTTTAACAAAGGATACGGTGCCTAAGATCACGGACTGGGGCATGAGCAAGGTGCTGGCAGCTGACATTAAAAAATCCAGCATTGCCGGGTTCTCGCTCTCGTACGCTGCCCCCGAACAGGTCTCGCCGTCGGAGTTTGGCAGGACCGGCGAACGTACGGACATCTACCAGCTGGGAGTTGTCTTTTATGAGCTGGTGACCGGTTCGATCCCGTTCGGCGGCGAGAGTATTGTCGAGGTGGGAAATGCAATCCTGCGGGAGAACCCGATCGCTCCCTCCGAATATAATCCCGATGCCGAAGCGGTCCAGAAGATCATCTTGAAATGTCTTGAGAAAGACCCAGCCCGCCGCTACCAGTCTGCCGCCGAGCTGCGGGATGCCCTTGCCGGGTATCTCGATGAGGATGACGGATAAGTGCCGTCATGGGGTGGATGTACCGGGGGAAGGATTTGGGTTATACCGGTGCTGAAGAATACCAGAGAAACGGCTCCGGAGAAAACCTCGCGTTTTCTGGCTCTGTGATGGCCCCCCTCTTGCGCTCCAAGTCCCTCAGGGGGACAGGAAGCAGTGCGATGTATGGTTATTTGTTTTTTAGCCCGAAATTTCTCATTTCCCTACCAGGTAATACGTCACTATCACGATAGGGGGCAACCCCGGACGCGATAGTGCCTCGGAGGTAGTACGGCACTATCGCAAGGTGCAGGAGCAGGCCGGGGGACAGGCACTGTCTCCTCCATCAACAGATATTTTGTAATAGTCTGAAAAACAAGGATTTCAATGGAGATGGAGTTTTTTAATGACTGAGAACACGAAGAAATACGAACCGGCTCCCTGCGGTCACTGCGAAGGATATGGCTGCACCTACTGCAACGGGACCGGGAGCGTGCTGGTCGAGGCACCGAGGAAAAAATGCCCGCACTGCGAGGGAGACGGATGTTTCTACTGTGGTTTTACGGGATGGCACCGCCCGAAAGGGAAGTATGACTGAGGGATGATGCACAGTTCTTCCTGGAAATCATTTTTTAAGAATAGATGTGACGGGCTCTTCTGTCAAATGAATGATCCTTGCCGCCGCCCCCGACGGGGCCTTCCTGCGGTGGATAAGTACCCAACCAGGAAAAATGCTAAAAAACGTCTTGCCCCGCAGTGCCTCATCTCTTCCGGGATTTTCCAAGTCGAAGAACCTGAAGGTTCCTCTCCCTGTCTCATTCCTGCGGAATTCGAAGATCCGGAGAGGCCCTGCGGCGGGGAGATTCATTGCAGTCAGATTTTCACCGTTCGTACCGGCCCAAATAGGTTTATAGCTCTTTTTTGACCCCGGAGGTTTCGTTCATCCGAATCGTTGGTCAACCCGGCGCGGGATAACACATTCCTCGAACCGCCTGGCAAAGTAACGGTCGGTCATCCCGGCAATAAAGTCCCGGACCACTTCTGCCGGGGTTGCAAAATCCAGGTAATCCCTGCCGATCCAGCCGGTATTGATGAAATCCGTGTATATCCTTGCAGACCGGTCATCCGTTTCAAGGGCGTTGAGGCAGGTGGCGAACAGGGTGGCGTACATCCACTCGATCTTCTTCTGCTCGGTCGTGAGTTTTTCATTATCGTAGATATGCCTGCGGGAGAACCGACGCAGCGCAATGAGGGCGTTCTCGGTCTCTTTGCTGTAGGAGATAGATGTGTCATCCTCCGTGTCGCTGTTCTCCAACAGGTCGCAGATGAGCGTGTTGATAATCTCGCTGTTCGTGACGCCAAGGACTTTGGTGGCCTCCTCCGGCAGCGGTGTGCTGTCATCGATCAGGCCCACTTCCCGGGCGTCCTGAAGGTCGCGCCCGATATAGGCGATGGTATCGGCAAACTTGACGACACAGCCCTCAGGGGTTGCGGGTTTCAGGGAACGGGCGCCATCGGTTGCATCCTGGACTTTCTTATCAAACGCTGCCCAGCCCGGGCAGGGCTCCGGGCTGATGCGGATATCGTCGGCCTCACCGTTATGGCAGAGGATGCCGTCCAGCACCTGCAGGGTAAGGTCGCAGTCCTCGATCCGGTCAAGGAACTGAACGCTCTGGACATTATGGCAGAACTTCCCGATACCGTACTGCTCACAGAGCCGGGAGAGGCAGCTCTCCCCGAAATGCCCATAGGGAATATGGCCGATATCATGGCCGAGCGCGATCGCCTCAATGAGGTCCTCGTTGAGCCTGAGGGAACGGCCGATCGTGCGGGCAATCCTCGAGACCAGCTGGACATGGATGACCCGGTGGGTGATATGGTCGTTCTCAATTAAATAGAAGACCTGGGTCTTATCGATGTACCGTGAATAGGCACGGGTATGGATGATCCGGTCGGCGTCCCTTGACCACGGCGTACGGATATCCACCTTGACCCGGTTGTGCCTGCGAACAGCATCGGCACTGATCGTGGCGTGTGGAGACAATAATCCTTCCTGCCTGCCGATCAGGGACCGGATTTTTGAGAACATGCCGGGTTCAAGCACCCTTTTATGATCCTGCACCGGGTTCATGTAAAAAGACGTCCTCTGTCTGATCCTATAATCCTGCCGCAGCCTGATTTCCCGGAGATCATGCGGGCCAGTCCCGGAAAAACCAGGCCGGACCGTTATCGCCCGTAGGTGACAAACGTTTCACCGTACTGGACGATGTGGCCCTGCATGGCCCTGACCAGCTGCTCCTTTGTTGCCCCTCCTGGAAGATCGAGAAGGGTATCAAGCCCGTATATCTTGAAGAAGTACCGGTGAGTCTGACCGGCAGGCGGGCAGGGACCGTTGTATCCGATCTTCCCGAAACTGTTCTTTCCCTGTACGGCCCGTATCGGGAAGCTCACTTCCTTTGTTTTGGGGATCTTCTCCGGGATCATCTTCATCAGCTCCACATTCCATGCAATCCAGTGCACAAACCCCCCGCCTCCCGGGGCATCGGGGTCATTGACCAGGACAGCAAACGATTTCGTGAGCGCGGTATTGACGCCGCCGACCCCTATCGGGGGGGAGCGGTCTTCGCCGTCGCAGGTGTAGTCATTCGGGAGCATCCTGACAGACAGGGTTACCCTGAGTTCTTCCATACTTTTGATCTCCTCCTTTTTGAGAGATTCTTTACGCACCAGTTCTTATAACCGGCGATGCGACCATTCCCGCATTTCATGGTGGTTACCGATGAACAGGATGAAAAAGAAGACCAGCTGTCCCGGCGGGATGAAACCCGTTATCGTTTTGTCTTTCCGGGGACCGGATGGGGCGACGCCAGGGATGCAACGGCCTCCGTCTCTCCATACTGGAGGATATGGCCGTGCATGGCGGAAAGGAGCGCGGTCTTCGTGGAACCCCCGGGGATACCGAGGAAATCGTCGAGACCGTAGATCCGAAAGAGGTAGCGGTGCATCTCGCCGGCCTTTGGGCAGGGCCCGGTATACCCGATTACGCCGGCATCGTTGATCCCCTGCAGTGCGGAGAACGGGTCGGTAATCTTCCTGCCGGGAGGAATCCCTGCCGGGATCGTATTCAGGGCCGGGATATTCCAGATCAGCCAGGTACAATAGGAGAGGTATTCCCGCATGGACGGGTTGAAGACCATGACGGCGAGGGAACTGGCGTTGAGTCCGTCGATGATGATTTGCGGGGAGAAATTCTGGCCCTGGCAGGTATATGCCGGGGGGAACTCCCTGAAGTTTAATCTGACCCTGAGGTTGTCCATACAGATCCCTTGATAGTGGAGGGATAATGTACCGGATACTTAAAAATATAGTGGACGGGAGCGTTGAACGAACCTTACCGCGAACTGAGAGCAACGGTGTGACCGAACGGGAGCACATGCCCTTTCATCGCGGCAATCAGGGAATTCTTGTCCGAACCTGCCGGCAGGCCGGGCATGGCATCAAGACCGTACACCCTGAACAGGTACCGGATCATCGGGCCCGGCGGGGGACAAGGCCCGCTCTACCCGATCGTTCCCTCGTCATGTATTCCCTGTACCGCAGTGAAGGGCGCGGTGGTGACACCCTTGCGGGGGATGCCGGCAGGGATGGCTGGCATCGGCGGAGGGTCCGGCAGATCCCTGGTATGAACGAACCGGGGACTTCCCGAACGGATTGAAAACCATGATGGTAACGGATGCGGCGGACCGTCCCTCAGGCCGGATGACCGGCAAGAGGTTCTCCCCGTCGCAGGTATGCAGCCGGGGAAACTCCAGAAAATCCAGCGAGACCCTGAGCGGTTTCATTGGCACCTCCATGGACGGTCGGGTAATAAAAGGATGCTTCCGGCATGTCTCCCCTTCCCTCCCCGCACCTGCGATCCGGCGGCCATCCCGATCCGGTTACGGCCCCGCGAATCCGGGTGCCGATCCCCGCATATTTATTGTCTCATGAGCATAACGTATGGAAATACAAAAGCGGATTTTTCAATCAGGAGCTATTACATGGCAAAGAAAGATACCAGGAAAGAACCGGCGGATGAGGAGTGCAACAGCGAGTGCGCGAGCTGTAAAACGGCATCCACCTGTTCGTCGGAAAAGAAGGGGCAGGCCGGCCTGCCGCCGAAAGCAGATATCGATGTAAAGCATGTTATCCTGGTCCTCTCCGGGAAAGGGGGGGTGGGGAAATCAACAGTTTCCGTGAACCTTTCCTATGCCCTGTCATCGCACGGCAAGAAGGTCGGGCTCCTTGACCTGGATATGCACGGGCCCAATGTCCCCAAGATGCTGGGGATCGAGGACCACAAGCTTGCAATAATGGGGGAGCGGATCGAGCCCGTCCATGTCACCGGTATGCTCTCGGTCATCTCCATGGCCTTTCTGCTCCCCGACACGAGCACGCCGATCATCTGGCGCGGGCCGATGAAGATGGCGGCGATCCAGCAGTTCCTTGCTGAGGTCAACTGGGGCCCGCTCGACTACCTTGTCGTGGACCTCCCGCCCGGCACCGGTGACGAAGCTCTGACGATCGCCCAGCTCGCCCACAATGTCCGCGGTGCGGTCATCGTGACCACCCCTCAGGATGTGGCAACGCTCGATGCAATGAAATCGGCAAAGTTCATCGAGAAGCTCGGCCTGCCGGTCATCGGGGTCATCGAGAATATGAGCGGCATGCTTTGCCCCCACTGCGGCGAAGAGATCGACCTCTTCGGTAAGGGTGGCGGCAAAAAGATCGCAGACGAGCTCAAGGTTCCCTTCCTCGGTTCCATCCCCCTTGATATCGAGATGCGCAAGGCTGGCGACGAGGGCAGACCGTTCATTATCCGCCGCGGTGACAGCCCTACGTGGAAGAGCGTGGACAAGGTTATGGAAGAGCTCATCAGGGTCACCGAGGGATAATTGTGGACTATGCACGGATTCTCACCGGCAGGGAAAAGCCCCTTCCCGTATACAAGGATGTTGTCGCAGCACTTGAGAGCCCGCTTGCTTTTCCCGACCTGCTGGAACCGATCTACCGGGAAGCCATGATACTCGATGACGAAACGCTCGACCGCTTCCGGTTCTCCTTATTGCGCCTCCAGCTCTATGCAGATATCCACCGGAACGAGGATCTCGAAAAGGCGATGCATATCAAGTATGTTGCACAGGTGCTTGAGAAAGTGATTTTCGGGTCGCTCATCATGGAACCAACGGAACCGTCCGGCGAATGATCTTTTCCCTCTTTGTACAACCTTTTTTATCGGGGAAGATTGCGTGGTGTGATACGCTTATCAGCCTGCCCGATCAATACTAGGAACAACCCTAATACCACAAACCGTTTTACTCTTCAAGGATTGAGTATCGCAACACGACAATACCGGAGCAATAATGACATCACGCATGCAGTCCCCGCACACGACCTGTCCGGGGTGCCAGGAAGAGGTTTTTCTCGACGAGCTGGTCGGGGGCAAATGCCCGCTCTGCGGCTGCTTGCTCGAGGAGTTCGACGAGACGTTCGGGGAGTACGAAGGTATCCTCGACCGCTCGGACCTCTCGTGGCTGATCTTCAACTATTTCGTGTTCAAGAAGTTCGTTGACCTCGGGGTACCACCGCACCAGATCATGGAGTTCGTGGCTGCCTACGAGCAGAACGCGGAGAATCCGCCCGAGGAGTGGACGAAGACCGCGTTCACCCTTGAGATCCCCCTGCGGTGGCACGACCGCATCCGGCCAAAACGCTGCACGAAGTGCGGGAAGTGGTTTGTGAGTGGCGGGAAGAAGCAGATTTCTGGCGATATGCGCCGGACGGCACTTGTCACGGAATACGTGTGCGACCGGTGCTGAACAGCTTTTTTTCGTTTTTTTGCCCTGGAGAAAACCTTGGGGTATAATGACAGGATCCCCCTTTTGCACCACCAGATTCGAAGAGTCTGACGACTTATCAACCATCTCATCTCTGATGAGATCTTACATATCGAAGAATCCTTTGGATTCTTCTCTCGTCTGCTCTTTGAAAAGAGCAGAATTCCCCGAGGGGAACGGGGCGCATTGAGATGCACGAGTATGAGGGTTATCCGGAAATTTCCGTTATTTCTTTAACCGCTTACACGTCACTACCATTCTGTGGGGATGCCCCGGCGGCGGGGGAGCATGCTGCATGCCCCTACGAGCGTCAGAAATAGTGAGAGGAATTCCCATGAAAATTGAATTAACCAGATGTAATCAATGGATTGTACATACCATCTCAGTTATTTGCGATGAACGCCGCCGCACCTCAAGGGGGCGCCCCCGCGGCGGATCAGTGACCACCAGCTCATTTGAAAAAAATCGCATTGCCCAACCGTGCCGTACAGAGGGCCTGAGGCGGGAAGTTTTCATAAAATTCCATTATTTTTACCATTTTCATGATTCGGGTGCGAGGACTTTGCTCATGTGCGTTTCTCCAGAGCCTGAAAATCTGAGGGGGCCTGGATTTCCTACTACCCTGCACAAGTGGCATAAGTATTATCATTGTGCCAATCCAATTGCCACACATTCAGGAGGAGAAAAATAACATGAAACCGATATGGTGGGCAGTCTTAATCGCATTCCTCGTTTTGATAATAGTCGGTGGTACATATTTACGGTGGGAATTTTTGTCAGGGCTTTTTTAGTTGTGACGTACGTGGTTCATACCGATAAAAATCTTCAATGAAAAGAGTATGCCACATCCATAATTTTTATGATAAACAGATGATTTCACATGCGTTTTATACAAAATTCTCCGTGAATGGAGCGTTTCTTTAAAAAAAAAGGTGCGAACCGAACTATCAGTGCTGGTACGTGATCTCCAGCAGCTCGCCGGTCTGGGCATCCACCCAGCCGACCCCCGGCGATAAAGCCGGGTTTGCCCGGATACTATCGTCATCGAAGACAATCTTCCATGCCAGCGGGATGGTACCCGGGCGTGGTGTGGTTGCAGGGTCGTGGCGGTCTTTCCAGCGGATATCGGCGGAGAGAATGTGGAGTGTGGAGATGGAGGACGGGTACATGGACTTTGCCTTTGCCTGGACCGTGTAGGTGGCATCGTACCTGGGTACCTCCGCTTCTTCTGCAATCATGAAGGCATTTTCAGGTGTCTGCCAGCGCTGCACCCACTCCGTTATCGCACCGGTGACCGCATCCACGGAAACGATGAAGCCGTCGGCATCAGTGGGATGGTCCTGTATGACGCGGTTGAAGACGAACCGGTAACTCCCGGCAACATTCCCGCCCGGCGTGGCCAGCGGGATGTAGCGGGAGTCGCTCATGTTGATCGAAAGGATGCCGTTGTTGCGGCTGTTGATCGTACTTTCGGCAATCTCGCGGGCATTTTCCAGGGTCAGTGCCGGGTTCTGCGACCGTGCGCCGGGGTGGATTGTACGGTTGAAGGTGACGATCGTACCGGTCTCTGCATCCAGGAGGCCGGATGCTTCGGTTGTGGTATCGGCACGCAGCGTATACTTCCAGACCTGTCCAAAGTCAGCGCTGTTTGTCAGATCCACCGTCAAATCACCGGTGGGAAGGCTGGGGAAGGCCGCGAGGGCGATTGCCTTTGCCTGCTTCTCCGTGATCTTCGGGCTGGTGGTGTCTGTCGGCGTGACAATAACACCTGCACGGGCGGTCTGGATCGGTTCCGTGGTGTCCGTTGTGGCGATTGTTGTGCCTGCTGTCGGTTTTGTGGTTGTGCCGGTGGCAGGAACGACCGTCGTGAACGGTATGGTAGTTGGCAGGGGGACGGTCGGTGTGGCGGCAGCCGTGGTCTCTTGGGGCGTCACGGTCGGTGTGGGCGATGGAGTGGGCGATGGTGGCGGCTGCGGAGGGCCCGTGAGGGCTCCGCTGAGTACAATGTACACCACGACGACAGCAATGACAGCAATGGCGATCATCCCGATCTTTTTCAGGAGACGACGCTGTTTCTTTTTCCGCACAATCTCTTTGTACCGTGGTGGAAGATAGGGTTCATTAAAATCATCAGAATCGTCCTTCACAACCGCCGCCTCATAAATTACATCAATATCTATCTCCGGTATTAATAAAAATGATCGGGGTTCCTTTTTACGGGAAGTTTCCTGAATGCTGGCCCGGCCCCGCAGGAAAAAGCCGGGCAGATGGTGAAGGATTGATCACCGGAAAAACCGGGACCGGGTTGAACCGTTTCCCGGTAACCGGCATATCCCCGGCTTTTCTCCGGAGAGGTTCATACATATTTTTATCATTGCACAGGCGTATAGTAAAAACAGATCCGAGGGAAGACTGATGCCAATGAGGATGACCAGGGCCGCGGTTTATTCTGCCTCGGTTATCATTACGCTTATCGTCATGCTATTTTGTGCCGGGTGTTCTGAACCATCGAATGATACTATCATAACACAGGCGCCAGCGATTTCTTCGGTTCAATCCAAATTTGCTGAGGGCGATATTATCGCAAAAACGGTATCCTCGACGAACCAATTCATGCTGATTTTACACTATGATTCTGCGAATGGTACCTACGAACGTGCGTTCGTGAATAAAAAACCTGATGGGAGCTGGTTCCGAAGCAACGATAAATCAGAATTTATTGATCGAACTCTCATGGAAAAGGTGTACCCTGCAAAGGTCGGGCATGTCAGTTCACTATCACAAGTACCGATTGAAACTATACCATCAACTTCCCTGCCTGCACAAACGGAATTTGTCCCGTCAACATCCGCAGCAACAATACCCACAACCCGGACAATCATCCCATCAACATCAGCAACGACAAAGCCTGCAACTCCGACACTCACCCCCGAAATAGTAAAAACTCTTGAGGGCGCAGCCGGTAATTCCCGTCCTGCCATAGATATCCCGGCATTAGAAATGGAAATTCATACCCTGATCAATGAACAACGGAGGATCAATGGGCTAGTGGATCTTGGTTATGATTCATCTCTGGCATCTGTTGCAAGAAAACACAGTGCGGATATGGCACAGAACAATTATTTCTCTCATTACAATCTTCAGGGTCTTGATCCAACTGCCAGAGGAAGCGTTGACGGGTATTCCTGCAATAAAAATTATGGGGCATACTCTACAACCGGGATATCAGAAAATATTTTTCAGAATAATCTCTACGCTTCCGTTACGTACTATAACGGGGTTTCCCGGTATGCGTGGAATTCACCGGCAGATATTGCCCAATCAACCGTACGTGGCTGGATGAGCAGTCCCGGCCACCGGGAAAATATTCTCACATCGACATATGACCGGGAGGGAATCGGTGTTGCGATAGCCAACGATAATAAAGTGTTTATCACAGAGGATTTTTGTTAAGGTGATTATGGAGGATCCCACACGAACAATACCTCAGGAATGGAACAATGCACATGCAGTTTCATGAGGATATAACGACGGGAACGTAATGTATCCGCCGGTATTGAACAGCCGGTTGTCTTTGGGGCGGGTGTGGAGCTCCCGGGGATGTCGTCAAGGGAATTTTTCATAACTTCTTCGACGTCGTGAATCCCGCAGGAGGTGAAACGCGGAACGCAGAAACCATCGACAGGGGGGCACGTACGTCGGACAACCCGGCGGGTTCTTCTCAAGCCTGCTCTTCTCTTGCGATCTGAATGGCCTATCTGGACTTCGAAGATGGGAAGAATCCATCAGAATTCTCCAATAAACGACAGTCTCCCCAAAGAGCGTTCCATTTTTTCCGCTCTGGAGATATCATTCAGGAAACTCTGACGCTATCGGGGGCTTTGTCCCCGCTGCCGGGGCATCCACCCATGGCGAAGACAACGTATTCCCTGCAACCTACACCGGGTCATCGTTGTGCGCCCCGTTCCCTAATGAGGGACTGGTGGTGCAAGAGGGGGGCATTATTTCACGAAAAACTGTTTTCTGCAAGAGCAATTTTTTCTCATAAGCTTTTCTCAGGAGCTGAAAAAAAGCAAACCCTGACAAAAGGGAGACGCGGGAAGCAGGCCTCTTTTTAGTACGTCCGCCCGACCAGGGTTGCCTTTCCCGGCTTCCCGCAGACAATACAGGGGCCGTCCGTGACAGAGACATAGGGAGAGCGGACTTCGGTACCGAGGATAGAGGAGTTCGCCTTCTCCTCGATCGCATCCCCGCACCCCCGCTCCCGGCACCAGCGGACAACCGCAACCTTCCCGTCGTTGAGCGCTGCGTTGAGGGCATCCACCGAGTCTACCGAACAGAGGTGCGATCCCGTGTGCTCCTCAGCCTTGAGCCGGATCGCGTCCGTAATGAAGGAAAGTTCCCGGGTCACGCCTTCGCAGACGGTTGCAAGCTCGATCTGGTTCTTCCCGCCCGTCCGCTTCACGGCCATGACGGTACCGCCATCGAGATCCCGTGGACCCAGTTCGAGCCGGAGGGGTACGCCCCGAAGTTCCCACCAGTAGTATTTTGCCCCGGGTCGCATGTCGCGGGTATCCACCTTCACCCGGAACCCGGCAGCCTTGAGCTCGGCCTCCAGTTTCTGCGCAGCAGCAAGCACGTCATCGTGGCGCTTCCCGATCGTGATCGGGACGATGACTGCCTGGACCGGCGCCACGGCCGGCGGGAGGATCAGGCCCTTGTCATCGCCATGCATGCTGATGAGGGCGGCGATGCACCGTTCCGAGATCCCGTAACAGGTCTGGTTTGCCAGCTGCTGCTCCCCGTTCTTGTCCTCGTACTGGATCGCAAAGGTCTTCGAGAAGTGCGTGCCGAGGTGGTGGACCGTGCCGCACTGGAGGGTCTTGCCGCCCGGCATGATTGCGTCCACCGCGATCGTATAGTCGGCGCCCGGGAACTTGTCCCAGTCCGGCCGCTTTGAGATGGTAACCGGGATGCAGAGCCCGTCGTAGAACTCTTTTGTCAGGATGAGTTCCTCCTCCACCTGCGCCTCTGCCTCGTCCCATGTTGCATGGACGGTGTGGGACTCCATGAACGACGTGATCTCGCGGAGCCGGATGAGCGGGCGGGTCTGCTTGGTCTCGTACCGGAATGTGTTCACGATCTGGTAGTATTTCATGGGAAGGTCGGCATGCGAGCGGAGCCAGAGCGCGTACATCGGGTAGATGGCAGTCTCGCTCGTGGGCCGCAGCGCGAGTTTCACGTCGAGCGGAGTTGTGCCCCCGTGGGTCACCCAGTAGACTTCGTCCTCGAAGCCCTTGATGTGCTCGGCCTCTTTCATGAACTCCTGCTCGGGGATCAGGAGCGGGAAAAGCGTCTCCTGGTGGTCCCGGTCGAGGAGTTCGCGGAGCCGGCCGTACACGAACGTGCGGATCGCAAACCCGTAGGGATACCAGACGTAGAGCCCCTTGACCGGATAGCGGACATCCATGATCTCAGCCCGCCAGAGAATATCATTATACCACCCGGAAAAGTCCTGTTTTGGCGGCAGGGCGCCTGTATCCTCATCCATAAAAATGTCCTCTCAAGCTACTAAATGTATGACAACCGGCGTAATAAAAGCCTCGACAAACGCGGCGAGAGCGACCAGGGGAAGGACGCACAGGATGAACAACCGGCCGAAGCGGCGGGCAGCAACCGCCGTGTCCTCCCTGCCGTACCACTCCGCGATCAGCGACTGGGCAAGGAGGATCCCAAGGGCCCCGGAGAGGATGAACGCGGGGATCTCGAAGATCCCGTGCGGGAGGATGGCAGCGGCAACGAAAAGGGCAGTGTGGTCCTTGCTGACGATCTCCATGATGGAACCTATCACAATCCCGTTCAGGCTCAGAATGAGGATCGTGAGTACCCCAAACGAGGCACCCCCTAAAAAGAGCAGGATGCACGCCTCGAGGTTGTTAAAAAAGATCTTGAGGCACATGTCAACAGGATTCTTTCCGTCTATCTGGCCGGCAATCTCTTTTTCAAAGAGTTTTATGAGCTCCTGGCCGAGGGTTGGGTTGCCGGCCGACCCGACCCAGCCGACCATGACCGTAGTAAAAAAGAGGAGGACCGTGAGGATGATCGCTTTGGTGAGCGTGGAATCAGACATAGAGGACCATCCGGACCATGTCCCGGACTCCCGGCGCAAGCCCGACAACGATCATCGCGAGCAGCACGAGGTGCCAGAACGCGGGATTCGCCTCTTTCCGGTACATCTGCATCACGTAGATGGCCGGGAAGAGCACGAGGAGTTTTAAGGGAAACATAACGAAGGCCGTGCCGGTCAAGTCGATAAGGGCGGAACCGACCACGTGCTGTTCGACATACTGGACGGAGGGGTGTAAGTCAATGCCATAGCTGGTCGCGCTGGCATCCAGCAGCTGGCCGAAGATGAGGGTGAGGTAGAGCGGGTCGTTCACATAGGTCCATGAGAGCACGTACCGCATGACTGCCCAGACGATCACCGTGGCGGTGGCTGCCATGAGCAGGATTGTTGCCAGGATGACGAGGTCGACGCCGTTGTGCGTCTGGCTCCATGCCAGCAGGATGAGGGCGGCGACAACTGCTGCAAGGATGCCGGCAAACGCGTAAAACGTGATAAAATTCTTCGTGATACCCTTAAGGGTCAGGTATCGCGAGAGGAAGATCATAGCGAGGGTGAATGCGAAGAGCACGAAGTAGATCAGCGGCGTGATCAGTAAAAATTTCCAGTCACTGGTGATCATACCGGTATCTTCGATGACCCTGACCA
This sequence comes from Methanoregula sp., assembly GCA_049697815.1. GTDB lineage: Archaea > Halobacteriota > Methanomicrobia > Methanomicrobiales > Methanospirillaceae > Methanoregula. The sequence goes on from JBAVWM010000170.1 coordinate 20,266, forward strand.
GCCCGCCAAGGATGACGTACGGTATCGTGGCAAGGATGAATTTCCGGTCGAACGTAATGCCGAGGTCGGCCATATACGTAGAAGATGACATCCAGCGGTAGAGAAGGTAGACGCCGAGCACGAGGATCAAAGCATAGGTCAGGGTATCCACGACATTGTAGGCCTGGCCGGTTCTGATAGGATCGATGTAATATTTGTAGAAGAAATCACTAATCATCCATGATCTCAATGAGCGCAGATGCAATAAAATTACTCAAACCCCGGGTCTTTGACAAGTCAAAATGGATGCAGCTTCCCCGCGATGTCGTGATCGGCCATGACGTGCTCAGGCAGTTGCCGGCGGTGTGCGACGATCTCAAGCTCGGCCCGTCTGTGCTTCTCGTCTCAGGCAGGGGGACCATGAAACTGGCGGGCACGAGCGTGAAAGAGATCCTGTCGGACGGGTATACCGTAAAACAGTTCATTGCCGAGGAGATCACCGCGCCGGTCATCGGGAAGGCCGAGAAGGCGGCAAAAGGTCTGGACTTCCTGATCGGCGTCGGGGGTGGGCGGGTGATCGATACCGCGAAGATCGTCTCGTTCAACCTCAACCTCCCGTTCATCTCGGTCCCCACGGCGGCGTCCCACGATGGGATTGCCTCCTCCCGCGCCTCGGTCTCGTTTGGTACCGGCCATTCCTCGCTCGAAGCCCAGCCGCCGGTCGCGATCATTGGCGATACCGGGATTATTGCATCTGCCCCGCACCGCCTCCTGGCTTCGGGATGCGCCGACATCATCTCGAATTATACCGCAATCCTCGACTGGGAGCTCGCCCACCGGGTGAAAGGCGAGCCCACGAGCGAGTACGCGATCGCCCTCTCGAAGATGACTGCAGAGATCCTTGTGAAGAACGCCAACCTGATCAAGCCGCACCAGGAGGAGTCGGCAGGGTTTGTGGTCAAGGCCCTGGTATCGAGCGGGGTTGCGATGAGTATCGCCGGCTCTTCCCGGCCGGCAAGCGGTGGGGAGCATAAGTTCTCCCACGCGCTGGACAAGCTGGCGCCCGGCAAGGCGCTCCACGGGGAGAGCTGCGGGATTGGGACGATCATCTCGATGTACCTCCACGGCGGCGACTGGCGGGGCATCCGCTCGTCCTTAAAAGCCATAGGGGCGCCGGTCACTCCTGCGGAGGTCGGGATCGATGACGCGGTTGCAGTCGAGGCCCTCCTGATGGCAAAGACTATCCGTCCCGAGCGCTTTACCATATTCGATATGGGGCTGACACGGGAATCGGCAGAGAAACTCGTGTGCATGCTGTATACGGAGTGAGGCTGAAAATGGCAGACGCGAAGACGAAAGTGACGCTGGTCGGCACGGTGCTTGCAAAGCAGGGTATGGAGTTCATCTACGAAGGGGAGATTGCCGCCTGCGACTCCTGCAAGGTGAAGAAGGCCTGCAACAACCTCCAGAAAGGGAGGAAGTACCGCATCGTCACGGTGCGGTCAACGCACCACGACTGTGCCGTCCACCTGAACGGGGCGACCGCGGTCGAGGTGACGGATGCCCCGATCACCATGCTCATCACACCCGAGATGGCGATCGTCAACTCGAAGATCAAGCCCGAGTTCTCCTGCAACAAGGGCGACTGCCGGAGTTATCCGCTCTGCCGGCCCGAAGGCGTTGTTGACGGAGAGAAATATATCGTGACCGATGTCATCGGCAATGCCTCGGATATCTGCGAGAAGGGCCGGTCGCTCAAATTGGTTGAGATCCGGCCGGCGTGACGGGCTGCTTTATTTTTTAATTCCGGGTGTTCATGGGACAGCCCATGAATTCCCGGGTTTTCTCTGTTTTCTCCTGATGTTGGAAAAGGGATTACACCTGCCTTTTGATACTATCAGCTGAATGATAAACCGGCAGGAACACACCATTTACGGCGGGGAAAAGTCCAGTTGCTACGATCCGACTAAAAAGTATTTATTCCCTCACATCTTTTTTTAAGATAATCATAATGCCTGCCGATCTCTGGAAATCCCTGACCGTACAGATCATGGC
>JBAVWM010000171.1:0-2076 GCA_049697815.1 Methanoregula sp.
ACCTTTATAGGAATTGTTGATGTAGATATCAGCCCCGCTTGGGTCGGAAAAGGTATGGGACCATGGAATTCAACGCTGTTTCTTCATCACTTGTGATCCCATTTTCACCTTATTCCTCATCAGAGGGGATTCACCTTCAGGGCAGCCGGTTTGTAGATCAGAAGCTTTGTTCCTGTTGAATTAAACAGCGTAAGCTGATCACCGGAAATTTCATACTTCGCTGCTGTTGGCAGTAACGAGAGGTACTGCGTTTCCTGCTGCATCAGGTTGTTTTTACAGGCCATCATCGTTGAAGATGGGGAGGCAATAGTAATACCATTTGATGCAGTGGTCGTGTACACTGCATTATACTGGTTACACCCGCCAGAGCCTGAAAGTTTCCAGTCCTCCCCGAATACCGCAGTAATCCTGCTCCCTGAAATTACTGACTGAATGCCTCCATTGCCATTATTATAGGAGAACAGGTTCCAGGTGCCGGTGATCGTAGAAATGCTCACATCCTTTTTGTAGATCAGGATTTTTGTCCCATTTTTATCGAACAGGGTGAGCTGATCACCAGAAATTTCATACTTCGCTGCCAGCTGAAGCAGCGAGAGGTACTGGGTTTCCTGTTCCATAACCGGTTCCGCACAGGCCATGAGGGTGGTTATGGGCTGGGTTATGGTAATGCCATTCGACGCATTAGTTATGTACTGAGCGGAATACTGGTTACACCCGCCGCTGCCTGACAGTTTCCCGTCAGCCCCGAATACTGCCGTAGTTTCAATGCCCGGAATGACTGTCTGAAGGGGTCCTTTGCCATTGTTATAGGATTGCAGGTCCCAGGTACCTGCAATCGAAGATTGTGTCGCAAGAGGCATCTGGGTCGCATCTGGTGTTAAGGGGGGAGTGAGGGCCGGAATCGGTGTTGCCTGCCGGCTGGTGCAACCTGCTAAACAGGTTGAGAGTATAAGAATGCCAAGTATCAGAGAAAAAACTTTGTTCATGGTAAAATAAAATAATCTGATACATTTAAATATTTCTCAACTCTGTGCCTGGATAACCCGGTCTTATGTCCACTGATCTGGTTCTCTCTTCCACAACAGGGATGAGTCCACACGGATAGACAATATCCCGTTTCTCTATTCAGCCGGGACTGCTGCCTGTCATATTGCTGATACAGCGGGAACTAAAAAAGTATCGGTGATTATCAGAACGCCCTTGCAAGAGCGTCGACAGCAAAATCGATCTTGCAGGATAAAGGAAAATCCTGGCTTAACCCCCGACCGATCTCTATTCACGGCCGGATATATTTTCGTGAAATCTACCAGGAGAATGCGGGATAGAATCGTTCACCAAAAATCTTGAAAACGAACAGACGATCCCAGAAACCATACAGATCTCATCCCCTGCATATCAGATTACAGAATAATATCAAGTAAGGGTTTTTTTACATACCCTTGAGAAAAACAGGGAGTTATCTCGTTATAGCCATGAACCTTACGGAAGACAATAATTCACGAAAAAATGGAGAAATTGTTGGTGTTATGCAGCCTTCTGCTCTCCCCGCATCGTAAAGGAGACAACAATGGCCGCAATTCCACCGACCAGCGCAAATCCACCGATGATGTAGGGAAAAAGGGCAGCTGCGATGTAGGGATACACGAGCAGGAGGATACCAAAGATTATGCTGAGGACCCCCAGTATCGCGGTACCGGCATCTTTTCCGGTAAATCCTTCATACAGCTTGACAATCCCGACAAAACAACCCCAGAATCCCACGAATATAATAAAGAGAGCCGGCAGGAGGAGGAAACTGTACAACGGATATGCCAGAATGGCAAGACCGGCAATGATACTGATGATAGATATCAGGATCTTCCATCCCCGGTCAGTTGGATCCATGAACGCTGCAAACAGGGTAAAGATTCCACCAATAAACCAGTACACGCCCAGGAATACGATTGACGCCATAAGCGTATTATAAGGATACGCCAGGAACAGGATACCTACAATCAATGCAAAAATACCCCACAGGAGGACAAGCCACCAGGGAAAGAGGCCCATTTGAGGGGCCGCTTGTTGTTGAGAAGGAAC